>CAVKIR010000009.1:0-2691 GCA_963656395.1 Prevotella sp. CAG:279 | reverse complement strand
GTGATAGGCCGTACCTCTGGCCGCTCCGCTGACCGGCTCCTTATCCGACATAAAGCGCGGGATGTAGGGAACGATATCCTCTGCCGGATAAAGCAGAGTGTCCGCATCCTCTTCTTCGGTCTGGCCCATTTTCTTCAGTTCGGATACGCTGAATTTGCCCCGCAGGGAAATGTCCGCCTGCCACGGATAGACGTAAGCCAGCTGCTCCTCCAGAAGCTTCGCATAGGCTTCATCCGCTCCCGGAAGATCCGAAGGCCGGGCAAAAGCCTCCTTCTGCTCTTCCTTCACTATCTGCTGCGCCAGAGCTTCCTCCACCTGTCCCTCAGGCGTCACTTCTTTTACCGCGAAGGGACTGTCCGCTGCTCCTGCTGCCGGGAGTACCCAGTCCAGATAGGTACCCGCCGTGGAAATGGTATGGAAGGACAGGGTTTTTCGCATTTTTTCCTCCGGCTTTACCGCGCTTCCCAGAAGAATCAGCTTTTCCTTTGCTCTGGTAAATGCCACATAGAGAACTCGCAGCTCCTCACCCAGCATCTCCAGATCCAGAGCCTTTTGCAGCACCCGCTTGGGGAGCGTGGCGGTACGGGTGCGAAGTGCAGTGTCCACCCAATCTACACCCACGCCCAGCTCCGGATGAATCACCACCCGGCTCCTGATATCCTGACGGTTAAAGCTCTTACCCAGGCCGGCCACGATGAGGATGGGGAATTCCAGTCCCTTACTCTTGTGGATGGTCATAATGCGCACGGCGTCCTCATTTTCACCCAGGATGCCTGCCTCGCCGAAATCTTCATTATAGCTCTGCAGCTGTTCCATATACCTTACAAAATGGAACAGTCCCCGATAGCTGGTCTTCTCAAAGGCAATGGCTCGCTCGATGAGCATCCGCACATTGGCCTCCCGCTGAGCCCCCGCCTGAGACGCCGCCAGATAGTCGCCATAGCCTGTATCCTCCAGCAGCTCCTCGATGAGCTCGTGAATGGGGAGAAATTCGGCACGGCGGCGGTAGGTACGGAGGTTACGATAGAAAGTACGGAGTTTTTCTTGAATTTGTGAGTCTTCTTTTCCCTCCCCCGCATACCGCATGCACGCCTCATGAAACCTCCCATCCGGATACGCGCTCTTAATCTTCGCCAGCTCCACATCCGTGAAACCGCCGATCATGGACTTCAGCACCGCCGCCAGCGGAATGTCCTGCCGCGGATTATCAACGATGCGAAGGAGATTCAAAAGGGTCTGGATTTCGATGGTCGTGAAATATCCTGTCCGGGATTCCGTATGAGCCGGGATACCCGACGCATTCAGCACCCGGGCATATACATCGCCCCAGCCGGTCAGGCTGCGAAGCAGAATCACGATATCCCCATAGCGCATCGGCCGGAAATCGCCTGCGTCCCGATCCCAGACCTTTCCCTCGCGCATGACCCGGTGGATGCAGTCGGCTGCTGCATGGGCTTCCAGCTCCCGATCCGTCAGTTCAGTCTGGTCGGCGTCCTCTGTCTCGGGCAGGGCATCCTTATTTTTCTCTAATAATAGCAGTTCCGGTGTGTTAATTTCCCCCTCCGGCTCCGGCATCTCTGCCCCCGGATACAGCGCCGCCGCGCTGTCATAGGTGATGCCGCCCACGGCCTCCGTCATCAGCTTTTCGAAGACATTATTCGTGCCATCCAGCACCTCTCTCCGGCTTCGGAAATTCTTATGGAGATCGATCCGAATCTCCGTCCCCTCCTCCGTCTGGGGATAGGTGTGATATTTCTCCATAAAAAGCTCCGGTCGGGCCAGGCGGAACCGGTAGATGCTCTGCTTCACGTCCCCCACCATGAACACGTTGGGGATGCCCTGTCCGCGGCTCACGCTGTTTAGAATAATCTCCTGAATCAGGTTGCTGTCCTGGTACTCGTCGATCATAATCTGTGCGTACCGGGCGGACAGCTCCCGCGCCGCATCGGTCGGTATGATTTTCATCTTGCCATCCTCTCCGGTCTCCACATCCTCCACCAGAATCTCCAGTGCCAGATGCTCTAGATCCGGAAAGTCCGCCAGATTCTTGAGCCTCTTCTTCTCCCGGTACCGCTCCGCGAATTCCGCTGTCAGGGAAAGCAGTACCTCCGTGGTCGGCGCTGCCTTCTGCATGACCTCCAGCACACCCGCAAGAGGCAGCCGGAAAAACTTTTCCTTCAGATCCTTCAGGCTCTTTTTCATGCCGTCCCGGAAGGCCTTGATCTGGTTCTTTCTTTCTTCCTCCACAGTCGGATCCTTCTTTGCGGAAAGCCGCGCAAAGGAGAGGCTCTCCAGCCGCTCCCGGATCTTCTCATAACTCCGGCAGGCCATAAGCTCCTGCACCTGAATCAGATCCGCCTGCACCGCATCCTCATAGAGATACGGCCCGCCCGGCAGATGACAGATCTCGAGCATCCGGTAGATCTCCTGCTCCAGATCCGCGAATGTCTGGTTGACATAATTGAGCAGATACCGCATCCAGGGGCTGTGCTTCACCGCTTCCTCCGTCTGCGCCCCGTAGGGCTCCATGCATTCCTGAAGCCACCGTTTCGGGTAGGGATAACTAACCGCAAACTCGTAGAGCTGCAGGATCAGATTCTCGATGCCCACATCGCTCTTTCCGGTGGCATATGCCTCCACAAACTCCGTAAATCTGGCCCGCTCCTCCGGAGCTTCCGCAGCGTAATGCTC
>CAVKIR010000008.1:0-14233 GCA_963656395.1 Prevotella sp. CAG:279 | reverse complement strand
GTCCCAGACCGTTGCCGCTTACACGGTTGGAGCCCTGGAAGTTCAGGTCGAAGATATTGGGCATCTCCTCCTGGGAGAGTCCCCGACCATTGTCCTTGAAAGCAAAGAAGAGATTGCTTCCGGCATTGGAAATGGTGATGACCTGGTTGCCGTTTTTCTGCATGTACTTGATGGAGTTATCGATGATATTGCGAAGCATCAGGGTCATGTAGCGCCGATCGGCCTGATAGGGCAGGTACGGCGAGGAGGTGGAAAGCTCCAGCCGGATACCGGCCTGCAGACACAGAGGCTGCATATCCTCCACCACCTGGCGGGACAGAGCGATGAGATCGAGGTCGGTCACATGCTCATCCGGCGGCAGGATACTGGCTGCCACATCCGGGTCCAGTGTTGCGACGCTTTTTAACTCGGCTTCCGTGAGAAGCTGCAGCAGCTTCTGATTCTCCTCGGTAAGCTCGCCAAGCTGCTGGCTGAGCTGTTCGTTCTGACAGGTCAGGTCTTCTTTCTCCTGACGCAGCTCCCGGATGAGGGCTGAATCCCGGTTCATGATATCCCGGGAAAAGCCGGTGGGACGCGGCGGGAAATCCGGAGGAAGATCCAGCTCCTCGTCAGCCTGTACATCGCGCTGCACGATGATCAGAATCAAGGTCAGGCAGCCCTGCAGGATCACGAAGATAAGGGAATAGAGATAGTTCTTCATCAGCAGGCAGGCGGCTGCCGCCAGGACGCAGAGCAGAGAGCCGGCCGGCAGAATCACCCTCTGCAGAGGGGATTGCTTATGTTGGGTAGATGTCTCCATGTGTTATGCACCGTTCTTTCTTAAGTTACACATGTGTAACTTTACTTATAGTTACTAATATAGTAAGATAAATAGAAGTGGATTGTCAAGAAAAAGTGCGACAAAACAGGCATGAATGAACGTAAAAATTGGGTAAATTGTGGGAAAATAGAAAATCTATAATATAAGGAAGGCGCGGCAATGGAGGAACAAACAAAAACAAAGGTACTGCTGGTGGAGGACAATGACGACCTGCGTCTGATCACCCTCCTGCAGCTTCGGCAGCTCGGCTATGAGGCCGTAGGGGCGGCCACGGGTCAGGAGGCTTTGGATGTCCTGAAAAATGAGCGGATCGACATCATTCTTCTCGATGTGATGCTGCCGGATTGTGACGGACACGATCTCTGTGTGCGGATACAGGGCGAGGAGATCGGCTACGGAGGACCGGTGATCTTCTTGAGCTGTCTGGGCGACAGCGAGAATATCGTGGAGGCCTTCCGGAAGGGCGGCACGGACTATATCGTGAAGCCGGCGAAGCCGGAGATCCTGAAGGAGCGGATCGAGACGAACCTGGGGAAGATCCGGAAGCCGACAGGCAACCGGCAGAAGCGCTGGTTTCGGCATTTCATGGTGGATCCGGGACGCCGGGAGGTCTATCGGGTAGAGGACGGCGTCCAGAAGGAGAAGATCGTGCTCTCCCCCAAGGAGTACCAGCTCCTGGAGAGCCTGATTGACCATGAGGGGGAGATTCTGCTCTATAGGCAGCTCTACCGGGATGTCTGGGATCAGGACGACCTGAACGATGTGCGTACCCTGATGGTTCATGTATCGAACCTCAGGAAGAAGATTACCCCGGAAAATGTGGAGCTTATCCGGGCTATCCGGGGCGTGGGCTATCTCTTTCAGGATGAATAAGACAGGGGGAATATAGATGCTGGAAAGATTTGGAAAATGGCTGAAGGGCGTTGAACCTGAAAAAGCAGCCGCAGAGCCGCAGGAAGCACCGGTAGAAGTACCGCAGGAGGAAATGATCCCCATAGAGGAGGTACAGGATCCCAGTGCCCTGAAGAAAGAGGTGACGGAGGAGCTTGCGAAGATGGCGGAGGCATCCGGAGAGGCGCCGGATGATATCATACGGGAGCTTCGGGAGGCAGAGCGGGTCTGGTTTCGAAGACTTCTCTCCCACAATATCCGAATGCCTATGACCATCATCGCAGGCTACGGCGATCTCCTGAAGAATCACGGCCTGAAGACCCGCGAGGAGGAAGTGGAATGCATTTCCAAAATCTGTAAGAATATCGAATATCTGGATACGCTCTTCAAGGTTCTGGTGGATGATGAGAAGAACATGGAGCTTCTACGGGAAAAGGAGTGGTTCGATCTCCTGGAATGCGGACGGGAGGCCTTTGACTACGTGAAGAGCATGACCCGGAAGGCGAATATCACGATATCCGTGAACAGCAGCCGGGAGCACGTGCTCTTCTACGGCAATCGGATCGTCATGATGCGGGCCTTCTATAATCTGGTGGAGAATTCCATCCGCTATATGAAGCGGGCCGGCAGCATCTGCCTGACGGTGGAGGAGACGGATGAGCAGTATCTGGTGGTCTACCGGGATAACGGCGAGGGCATGGATGCGAATGAGGCCGAGACCATTACCCAGCTGAACAGTCAGGGCAGCAATGCCCGCCAGGACGGGCACGGCATCGGTATGTATCTGGTAAGACAGGCGGTGGAGAACCACGGCGGCACCTTAAGTATCCGTACGGGACAGGGCGAGGGCATGGCCGTCTACATGATCTTCCCGCGGCAGAATATCGCCGGGAAGTAACAGGACAAAATTGTTGAGGAAGTATTTTTTTCGTGTTATAATCAAGTGATATTGAGACAGAGAGGAAACCGGAGTGCGAGAGATAAGGCTGGATGACAGAGAACAGGTAGAGAAGCTTCGCAGGATATGGAACCATGAGCTTTCCTCCCATGCATTTCCCAGTATCTATCTATGGAAAGAAAAGCTGGGACTGCAGATCGATCTGCAGGAAGACGGCTTTCTGGTTCGGATGGAGCAGGGGGGAGCGCATACCTATTATTTTCCCTGCGGTTCTCCGGAGGCGGTACGGCAGTTTATCCGGGCTCACGAGGCGGAGCCGGATTTTACCCTGACGTATCTTCGGGAAGCGGATAAGAGCTTTCTGGAGGAGCAGTTTCCGGGACGTTATGCGATCGAAGAGGTTCCGGATTCGGAAGAATATATCTATGATCGGGAAGGCCTGTCGGGTCTTCAGGGTTCGGCCTACGCGAATGTGCGCAAGCGTATGAACCGCCTGCATCGAAGCTATCAGGTCACGGCGGCGCCCTTTGAGGAGAAGGACGAGCCTGAGGTGCAGGCCCTGCTCGATCGACATGTGATTCGTACCCACGAGGCGGGACAGTTCGGTCTGGTGGATGATGATTTGCCGGAGCAGGCCTTTGCCGGCCGCAAGGAGCTTGGGCTCTACGGCGTGGTGATACGGGTCGACGGGGAAGTGCGGGGCGTGGCCTTCGGCTTTCCGATTAATGAAGATACGATAGATGGCTGCATGGAGTGCCACGATCCGGAGATCGAGGGACTCTCCTGCTATACGCAGATGGCCATGCTCCTGGAGGCACCGGAGCAGTATCGCTATATGAACGGCGAGGAGGATCTGGGGATTCCGGGACTGCGCACCATGAAGCGCTATATGAATCCCTGCCGGATGAATCAGATCTATACAGCGAAACAAAGGACAGTGTAACATGCGGATAAAGGAAAAAGAAAACCTCTTTTCAGATAAAATGTTCCAGCGGCTGTGGCGGCCCTCTGTGGCGACAGCCTTCGGCCTGGCGCTGGGCGATATGGCGGATGCCATCGTGGTGGGCCAGAAGATGGGTGCCACCGGCCTGGCGGCCATCAGCCTGACGCTGCCGGTCTATATGGTGATCAATGTATTTGTCAATGGCTTCGGCATCGGCGGCTCCGTGAAGTTTGCCACGCTCTTAAGCGAGGGCAAGAGCGAGGAGGCGGTGCATTCCTTTAACCAGATCTTCGGCTTTCTGGTCCTCTTAAGCCTCGGCCTTGGTGTGCTGGGAAATGTAGCCATCGGGCCCCTTCTCGCAGTCCTGGGCGTCAGACCCGGGGACGGCGCAGTCTATACAGCCTGTATGCAGTATGTACGGGTGCTTCTGTGCGGCCTTCCCATACTTTTCCTATCTTATCTGCTGAATTATTACCTGCGAAATGACGATCACCAGACCGTGGCAGCCGTGGGCTTCACGGTGGGGAATCTATCCGATCTTCTGATGAACGTGATCTTCGTGCTGGTGCTGGATATGGGCGTCATCGGCGCGGCTCTTTCCACCGTGCTGGGGCAGCTGATAGCCATTCTCATTTTCCTGCCGGCTATCCTGGGAAAGAAGGGCATGGCGAAGCTCCATCCGTCGAAGATGAAGCCGAAGGGACTTCGGGAGCCCCTGCTTTGCTTTCGGCTCGGCTTCTCCAGCTCCATCGAATACCTGTGGCAGGTCATTTTCCTGCTGATTCTGAACCGTTCCCTGATGCGCTACGCGGGGGAGGACGGCGTGGCCGTCTTCGATATGGTACAGAATGTATCCTATCTGATTATCAATGTCTACGAATATACGGCCAAGGCCATGCAGCCTATCGTCAGCACCTACAATGTAGAGTGCAACCGTCAGGGTATGAAGCATATCCTGCATAAGGGCATCCGTTACGGCCACCGGGTGGGAGGCACCATCAGCATCCTCTTATTCATCTTCCCGGTGGCGGCCTGCCGGGTCTTCGGCCTGTCGGGGACGGAGCTGGAGTCCCTGGGTAAGGCGGCGATTCGCCTCTATTGCCTGGGCGGCTGCATCGGCGGCGTGAATATCATCTATGAGAATTATTACCAGGCCCGGGAGGATGAGAAGCCGGCTTACCTGCTCTCCACCCTTCGAAGCGCGGCAGTGAAGATTCCGGTGTCGGTGCTTCTGCTTCCCTTCGGAATGCCGATTCTGTGGCTGTTCTATCCGCTGAATGAGATATTGTCCCTGGGAATCTTCCGCTTCCTTGAAAAGCGGATTCGGAAACCGGAGCTGCCCGAGGAGCGGGTCTACAGCCGGATGATCGAGAATAAGATCTCCGATTTCTCCGGGCTTCTGGCCGAGACCCAGGCTTTCTGTGAGAAATGGGGAGCCGACGAGAAGCAGCAGTACTTCGTCAATATGGCTGTGGAGGAGATCTGTCAGGTGATTATGACCCATGCCTTCCGGGAGGAAGAGGGGAGCTATATCGAGATTGCCCTGATCGCCCGAGAGAATCATGAGATTGAACTGCATCTGCGGGATAATGCAGAGACCTTCGACCCCTTTGAGCAGAAGGAGGGCGACGAGGAATGGAATCTGGACATGATGGGAGTCCGTGTGGTGAAGGAGACGGCGAAGGAATTCTTCTACCGCAGATACCAGGGCTTCAATACCACCATCGTGAGAGTCTAGGAAGGAGGGGATGAAAAGTGAAAAAATCATTGCGGCATCGAGTCAATGTAGTGATTCTGCAGATGGTGATCGCTCTGGAGGTCGTGGCCTGTATCTTAAGCTACCGGATGTATTCGAACATGATCGACACCCATTACAAGAATATGGCACAGAACCTGGCCAAAACCCTGGGCACAGCCCTTATAGAGGAGGAAGTGAAAGAGCTTCGGGATGCGGTGCTTCCTATCTATTATCAGGCCTGCGCGGATAACGGCGGAAGTGTCGATCCGGGATCCATGACAGAGGAGGAGCAGGAGGCTTATCTGGCCCGGTTTGATTCGGTCTATGAGCTGCCGGCCTATCAGACTCTGCTGAAGGAGCTGCAGGAATATTCCAAGGATAACAGTACAGAATCCATCTATATCGGATTCCAGGATAAAGAGACAGGCTACGACCTCTATATGGTAGACGGATCCGTCGGCGGCGTCATCAATCCCGTCGGCTGGTGCGAGGAGGCAGAGCATGTCACAGATGACCTGCTGGCTAAGGGTGAATACGGTTTCCCGCCGAATATTACCAACTATCCGGAATACGGATGGCTGTGTTCCGTAGGCGACGGCATCTACGATGAGGACGGCACGGTTCTCGGCACCATCTGTGTCGATATCTCCATGGATGATGTGAAGAGTGATGCTTTCCATTTTCTGGAAAATATGTTCATCGCGATGCTGGTGGTCAGCTTGATCGCGGTGCCGGCCATCAACTTCATGATGTACCGCACCATTGTTCGTCCCATCAAGGCTCTGACGGAGGCTGCCGGATCCTTTGTGAAGGATAAGCAGGAGGGCAGAGAGGAAGGCGAATCCGAGCTCTCGAAGCTGAATATCCATACGGGAGACGAGCTGGAGGTACTATCGGACTCTGTCAAGCAGATGGAGAAGGATATCAATGTCTATATCCGGGATCTGACGGATATGACGGCCGAGAAGGAACGGATGGACGTGGAGCTGAATATGGCCACCGAGATTCAGTCCAGCATGGTACCCTGCATCTTCCCGGCCTTCCCGGGACGGGAGGAATTCGATATCTATGCCAGCATGACACCGGCCAAGGAGGTAGGCGGCGACCTCTACGACTTCTTCCTGGTGGATGACGATCATCTGGGTGTCGTCATCGCAGACGTATCCGGCAAGGGCGTACCGGCGGCCCTCTTCATGATGGTGGCCAAGGCTCTGATTAAGAACTCGACCCTGAACGGCGGAAGCCCCGCTTCCATCTTCTATAATGTAAATAACCAGCTGTGCGAGAACAATGACACGAATATGTTCGTGACGGCCTGGATGGGCATTCTGACCATATCCACCGGCAAGATGGTCTGCGCGAATGCGGGGCATGAGTTCCCAGCCATTTGCCGGAAGGACGGAAAATATGAGCTTCTGAATGACAGCCACGGCTTCGTGCTGGCGGGTCTGGAGGACAGCGAGTACGAGGAATACGAGATCAGTCTGAATCCCGGCGACCGCTTCTTCGTCTATACGGACGGTGTGCCGGAGGCGACGAACGCACAGGAGGAGTTCTACGGCACCGATCGGATGGTGGAGGCTCTGAATGCGAACCCGGATATGGATCCGGAGACTCTCCTCATCCATATGAAGGAGGACGTGGATACCTTTGTGGGAGAAGCACCTCAGTTCGATGACCTGACCATGGTAGCATTTTATTATAAAGGGGAATAGAAAGCGATGACGATTGAAAAGAAACGAGAGGGGAACCGATTGGAGGTGGCCCTGACAGGACGGTTGGATACGATCACGGCTCCGGAGCTGGAGGGGGAGCTTAAAGGCGCCACGGATGGGGTGACGGAGCTTGATTTTGATTTCCAGAATCTGGAATACATCTCTTCCGCCGGGCTCCGTGTGCTGCTGATGCAGCAGAAGCTCATGAACCGGCAGGGGACGATGACCATTCGGCATGTGAACCAGGTTATCGGCGAGGTGTTCCGGGTGACGGGCTTCGCATCGATTCTGAAGATTGTAGACTGAAACTTTAACAACTCTTTAAACAAAAAATCAGAAAATGTGTTACAATTAGGATATCAAAATCAAGTCACATTTTAAGACCGAGAGAAAAAGAGAAAATGAATACGATAAAAAAGAACAGAGAGGGGCAGGCTGGTGAAAAGTAACGATTTATTATCATTTAGCAGAAACAGATATTATAAGGGAAAGATGCTGACAAGCGCCGATTTCGAAGCAGAGCAGCTTTATATGAATAATAAGCGCCGTTTTGTAAACCGCGCAGTGCTCGGCTCCGGAATTGTATGCGGACTGAATGTCATCAGTCTGGACGACCTGTCCGTCATGATCGAGAGCGGAGCAGCTCTGGATGATACGGGCCGAGAGATCGTGGTAGACAGCTCCGTCGTGAAGAAGCTGTCCGCTATCACAGGCTTCGAGAGCCTGACCACCAACCAGGCGAGCCTCTGTGTTCGTTATATGGAGAAGGAAGAGCAGCCTGTCTACGCGATCAACCGTCAGGACAGCGAGAAGGAATACGAGTACAACCGCATCGAGGACAGCTACGAATTATTCCTGACAGACAGCAGCGCCCTCGAGGAGGAGTTCGAGACCGAGACCGAGTTCTATACCGGCGGTGTCCTCATGGAGACACCGGATTATCAGGTAAGCCTGCGGCTGCCGGCGAATATCTGCGCCGGACACTACGTAAAGCTGGAGCTGACCGCAGAGAAGTTAAGCGACGAGAAGTCCACCCTGTTCTATGAGGCAGTGCTGCAGACACCGGTGCTGGCTACCCTGGACGGAAGTCAGGAGCTGAAGGTCAGCCTGGAAGGCGTCAAGCTGGAGAAGAATCAGAAGCTGACCCGGGAATACTGGATGCTGGCTCAGACAGAGGAATACGAGGATACCAGTATCATGGTGAAGGCCGGAAGCGTGAAGGCCACCGTGAACCAGGTAGAGTGCCCGGCAGCCATCGGCACGACCTATAAGATCAATATCGTCGATATGGATCCCGAGCTTCTGGCAGCGAGAGAGACCAGCCGTGTGAGCCTGGAGCTTCGCACCCTGGGTGCTTATACCGGCATGATTCGTCTGGCAGACATCACACTGGTACGTACCGAATCCGCTTACCTGATTGAGAAGGTAGACGAATCCGTAAGAAAGTATGTAGAGACTCCGGGCGATGCCTGGAAGCGTATGGAATACAGCGGCTGCTTCGCAGAGAAGTACCCCTTCGCAGGACAGACCTCCAGCGAGCAGGGAGCTGCACAGGGGGCTCTGGCTCCGGCGAAGGATTATCCGGAGGCACCGCGTATCGCCACCGGTATCGTAGAGATCCCGGTAGGAGATCGGGCAAAGCGAGGCGATATCTGCTACTCCGGCGAGATTATGCATGGCCTGGGTGCCGGCAATGTCTATGTAGAAGTAGGCTACGAGTATCTGGAAGAGAATGAGATGCTGGGCCGCAATGCGAAGACCACGGTATACGGCAACCCGATGCTCTTCGACCACGGTGACCTGAAGGTGGCTGCGGAGACAGCTGTGAAGGTCTATAACGACAAGGGTAGCTTCCAGGTAGCATTGAAGCTGCAGGAGGATGTCAGCATGCTGGTGCTGACCTACCGCTGGGTAGCTATCCGCTATGACAGCGAGCGGCAGAAGGACGAGGTGGATGTGAACCACATCCAGTCCATCAGCGTCGTGACACCGACCATCGTCATCGGAACCAAGGAAAGCTATTACTTCCAGGTGAAGTTCAATAATATGAAGAGCTGCTCCTTATCCTACGAGCTGACAGAGCAGGGCAGCGGCGAGATTTCCGCAGAGGGTATCTACACGGCACCGTCCAAGGAAGGCGTCTATGAGATCCGCATCTACTGCACCGAGAAGCCGCTCATCTGCACTTACGCATACGCCATCGTCAAGAAGAAGCTGGTAGAGGAAGCGGTATTGAAGGGAAATGAGGCTGCCCAGGGTGAAGCACAGAACCCCGCACAGCCGGAGGAAGCAGAAGAGCAGACACCGGAATGGAATCTTAAGAAAGGGCTTCTATGATATACCAATCAGAGAGAATCACCTATCATCCCGTCATGACGGTCAGCCGGGGGAAGGTAAATGATATTCTCATTTGCCGGGACGCCGGAAGCGACAGAGACAGCTACTATACGCTGCTGGTGCTCAAAGACCATGAGACGGTAAAAAAGCTTATCCGGGTTATGGAAGCATCGCCCAACGGCTATGAGAGCTGCCTGGATTTCTTTCAATATGAAAATGAATATTGTATGGCATTCCCTCATGTGAAGGAGAGAAAGCTCTGGGACTTCTACATGGCCGAGCAGTTCACACTGGAGACCTGCATGGAGATCTGTGAGAATCTGGTGCTGCAGTGCATGCTCTCGAAGCTCCCGTTTCAGCTTCTCTATCTGGCCATTCGTCAGGAACAGCTTCATCTTCTGAAGGATAATAACGTCGAGTTGGGTTATACCCTGGATCTGACAGACCTGGATGAGGCCGTGGGTGAGAAGGAATGTGTCGGAGAAGTCGCCCTTCTTGTGCGGGAGATGCTGCAGGAGAAGAACGAGAACCGGAACATGGGCTACCGTCTTCTGGAGATGAAGATTCCGAGAGAGGACTATTCCACTCTTCAGGAGCTGTACCGGGATCTGCGGCTCACCAGAAAGGCCAGCAAAAAGAGAACGATTGTTCGAAAGTTCCGGCTCTGGTGGCAGGACGGACAGAGCAAGCTGTTCCGAGGCTTCCTGATTTTCTGCCTGATTCTTCTGATTTTTACAGTGGCCTGCTTTATATCAAAGGCGATATGGGGAGATGTACCCTTCCTGAGAATTTTATTCAATCATTTTAAAGTAATCGGAACAGAATCCTTAGTTTCGTAGAGGAAGATAGTATGAATGTAGTAATTCTGTTATGTCTGGCAATTTTGCTGATTATCATGCTGGCCATGATATTGGGACGTTCCCAGGCGGTCCAGCGCATCGGACTTATCGGAATCGTGTTGGTGGCGGCCATCGGAGGCGCTTCGGTCTACGGCTTTTTAAAGTCCTCCGAGTTTGCCGAGGATCAGTATATCAACCTGTATACCGTGTCTCTGGGCAATGTCTACTCCTATATGCAGGAGCTGGAAAGCAACGAGGAGATCTACTCTTATAACAGCGATGAGACCATGCAGGAGGCTTCCACCGTAGTGGCAGATGCACTGCCCTCTATAGCCGGAGAGAAGAACAGCTCCTACATCGATCTGACCTTGGTAAGAAAGGATGACTCGGGCACCTACTTCGAGTGCTACCGGGACGGCCAGAGCAAGAACTTCTGGAGCAATACCGAGGATACGGCACTGAAGCTCATTGCCGCATCCATCAAGAAGCAGAGCGCCACCTGTGTACGGCTGTCTGACAGCAATTTTCTTCTGGCTGTAGCGGATAAGACCCGGGTCGCTCCCTCCTATGCACTGGTGATCGAGGTATCCGCAAAGCCGCTGAATTCTTATGTAAACCATCTGAAATTACAATATTTCGTCTTGAGTCTCTTCTTCCTGGCAGCGGGCATGGCCCTGACTACCTTTGTGGTAGCGATGCAGGAGCGGGAGATTCGCCGCATGATTCGCCTGGTAAGCCAGGTGGCAGAGGGTCGAAAGGACTGGGCAGCCCTTCGGGCAGATAACCGCCCCGCCCTTCGGGAAAGCACCGAGATGCATACCCTCCAGAGCGGACTGTGGCAGATCGCTTCGAATATCGAATGGATGAATTATTCCAAGTATAAGATGCTGCAGGCTTATTACCGCTTCGCACCTAAGAGGATCGAGAAGATTCTGCACCGGGAGACCATCCTGGATGTAGGACCCTTAGACCGGGTGACCACAGAGGCGGCTCTGGCCTTCGTCTCCTTCGCGGAGGAGGAGGATATGCCGGAGCGGGATTACCTGCGGATGATGGTGAAGAGCTATGAGCATCTGGGCGCCGTACGGAAGGAATACGACGGCATCATCATCTCCGGAAGCAGCGACCTGAGCAGTGTGAAGCTCATGTTCACGGAGGAGACCAGAAAGGCTCTGGACTTCGGTATCAAGCTGGCGACCCGGGAAATCACCGACGACAGCGTGGGAGAAGCCTTCATCCTTCTGCACCGAACCAAGTTCGTCTACGGCGTAGCCGGCGACGAGGAGCAGGCATTTACCTACATCCACTCCAATGAGATGAAGGTTCTGGATCGCTATATGGACAGCCTGCGAACCATGGGTGTACGGATGGTGGTGACCGATTACGTACACGAGGTTATCGAAAATGAGGCAGCAAGCCGCTATATCGGTTACATCGAGAGCGGTGAATATACCTTCAAGCTCTACGAGATTCTGGATGCCCATTCGGCAGACGAGCGGCAGAAGCGCCTGGATCTGAAGCCGAAGTTCCAGAAGGCATTGGGACTCTTCTATAAGAGTGATTTCTATCTGGCCCGCAATCTCTTCTCAGAGATCCTGAGGAGCTGTCCGACGGATGAAGTGGCCAAGTGGTACCTGTTCTTATGTGAAAACAGTCTGAACAATGAGGATCTGGATAATCAATCCTTTGCCTTGTTTTCACAGAAATAAGGAGCGATAGCATATGAGGCAGTTTTGGAGTACCTTAAGGGTGGCGATAACTGCACGGCTGGCGCGGCTGATGACGGTATTTCAGAGATTACGGTCTCCGTCTTACCTGCTACAGCGCCTGGTAGTCCGTGTCAGAAGGTTATTCAACCGCCTGCTGGATATAAGGCCAAAGCACAAAAAAGATTATTATACGATATTTGGCTGGATGATCAGCCGGAGGCTGGTGAATCTGCTTCTGGTGGCGGCAGGCCTGGGCTGTATCTTCTACATTTCGGTGACGCGGCCCTTCGGAAGCAGCAGCAGCGCCGACAGTGTCTCAGCCTATAAGTATTCCTCCATTCCTCTTCGATATGCCAGTGGCAATGTCAAGATCAAGGCGAAAAGCGGTTACATCGCCTATGAGGGACAGGTCAGCAAGGGATATGCCAGCGGCAATGGAAAGCTGTACGCGCAGGACGGCACCCTCCTCTATGACGGAGAGTTCCAGGAGAGCAAGTACAGCGGCAACGGAACCCTGTATTATCCATCCGGCCAGCTGGAATACAAGGGTGAATTCGCAGAGAACCTCTTCGAGGGCACAGGTACCCAGTATCGGGAAAATGGTTCCAGACTCTACGAGGGCACCTTCGAAAACGGCATGAAGGAAGGCGAGGGTACCTATTACGGCACCTCTGACAATACCGTATTCAAAGGCAATTTCCATCTGGATGAGATTGTATACACGCAGCTTCTAAAGAAGAGCGCAGAGGATATCGGAAGCCTGTATACCGGCTCCGAGCTCATCTACCAGAATGCCGACGGCAGTGAGAATGCAGTGGTTCTCTCCGATATCGATGTGGTGTATTATTCTAAGGACAATTCAAGCAGCGTGGATTCCACGATGAAATCCGATGTCATCTGTGTCGGAAAGTCCAGCTTCGCCTACGGCGACCAGAAGATCGATACCATCGAGGGACTGACCGAGGTCTTAGGAGAACCGGCCTACGAAGGCAACAGCTACATGACCTTCCTGGAGGCCATCAGCATCAGCTGGCTCCAGAACAGAGGAAAGGCCATGGACATCGATACAGGCCTGGATGTGGAAGCCGTCTTCGATGAAGTGAACACGGTCAACAGCTACGAGAAAAATACTTCCCTGTATCTGCATACCTACGAGATCGGGGAACAGACCTATACATTCTTATCCCAGGAGAAGACAGGAAGCTTCTTCATGTACGAGATAGAATAAGACATGCAAAGAATAACAGGAAGGAGGAAGGGCCATATGAAAAAGCAGATATTATCATTGCTCTTATGCTGCAGTCTGGTTCTGGCCGTTCCTGCATCCTGGATGAAGGGCGGCACGGCAGAGGCCGCCGGAAAGCAGATTAACCTGAATACAGCCCGCTCGGCGGCTCTGGCCATCAGCGATGATTATACCAGAATTCAGAATAAGCTGACCCTGGCGAAGGTAAAGTATACCCAGTCAGTAAAGAAGCTGAAGCTGAAGGAGAAGAATCAGCGGTCCTTTCGCTGGTCCGCACTTCTGAACTTCAAGCTTCCGGAGAGCCCGGATTTGAGCGACGCTTATTCCTACGCCTACGAGCCCCTGGAGCTTCAGTCGGAGATCTCGCAGCTGCAGCATCAGCTGAACGATTCCGTCTACAGCATCTATGAGAGCATAGACCTGCAGTTTGTCGAAGCTTACCGGCTGCAGGAGAAGATCAGCTACAACGAGGAGCTGCTGGAGGAATATCAGAAGAACCTGAAGCGCAATCAGGCAAGACTCCTGACCGGGACAGCGACCCAGACCGATGTGGATTCCATGAAGACGAAGATTTCCACATTGGAGAGCACCATTGCTTCCGATGAGAGAACACTGGAAGCGACCCAGGATAAGCTCAGTACAGCCACAGGCCTCGACCTGACAGGCTATACCTACATTTCCCCGCTGGTGGAAGGCAGCATGGAGCGAAGCGACCTCGATGAAATCATAGAGGCCACCCTGGAGAACAGCGACACCTACTATCAGGCACAGCAGACGACAGCGAATGCCCTGCTTTCCCTGAATACCAATTACAGCCTGATGAAGAAGCAATACGGCTCCAGCAACCTTTCCATGATCGACAGCTACATCAATCAGGCGAAGAATGGACAGCGCATCGATTCGGCAGCCTTCAAGCTTCGCTACAACGAGATGCTGGAGGCGGTGGATGAGCCCTGGAACGGCTATTTCAAGATTCTCTTCGTCAAGATTCCGAAGGAATATCTTAAGGGTTCCATCGACGGCGTCCGCTATGTGGAGGATGAGCCCTACGCCCTGTACGAGGCGGCTGTGGAATACCAGAATGCACTGACAGAAGA
>CAVKIR010000007.1:10734-14694 GCA_963656395.1 Prevotella sp. CAG:279 | reverse complement strand
AAGCAGCACGAATACCATTACCTACGACGAATTCATCGAGATGCTGGATGAGGGCAAGGTAGCTGAGGTCGAGATCGGATCCAGCAGTCTGCAGATCACAGCCAAGGAAAAGGACGCGCTGGGTCGGGAGCAGACCTATACCACCGGATTGGTACCGGATTACCAGCTGCAGGAACGCCTGGAGAAGGCCGGGGTCGAGTATTCTGCCCCCATCGAGGATATGAAGGAAATCATCCTCTCCGCAGTGATCAATATTCTTCTGCCTATCGTTCTGCTCTGGGGTGCCTTTGCCCTGATTATGCGCAGAATGGGCGGCGGAGGCGGCATTATGGGTATGAATGTCGGCAAGAACAAAGCCAAGGTCTATATCGAAAAGGATACCGGTGTAACATTTAAGGATGTGGCAGGCGAAGAGGAAGCCAAGGAATCCCTGCAGGAGGTCGTGGACTTTCTGCATAATCCCGGGAAATATGCCCAGATCGGAGCCAAGCTTCCCAAGGGTGCCCTACTGGTCGGCCCTCCGGGAACCGGCAAGACTCTGCTGGCGAAGGCCGTAGCAGGAGAGGCTCATGTGCCGTTCTTCTCCCTGTCCGGTTCCGATTTTGTGGAAATGTTCGTCGGCGTGGGCGCATCCCGTGTCCGGGACCTCTTCCAGGAGGCAAAGAAGCACTCGCCCTGTATCATCTTCATCGACGAGATCGATGCCATCGGCAAAAGCCGTGACGGCCGTCTGGGCGGAGGAAATGACGAGCGCGAGCAGACGCTGAATCAGCTTCTGGCAGAGATGGACGGCTTTGACAGCCATACCGCCTGCCTCGTCCTGGGTGCTACGAACCGTCCGGAGGTTCTGGATCCTGCGCTCCTGCGTCCGGGACGCTTCGATCGCCGGATCATCGTGGATCGCCCGGATCTGAAGGGGCGTGTAGACATCCTGAAGGTTCATTCCAAGAATGTAAAAATGGATGAAACCGTAGACCTGGATGCTATCGCTCTGGCCACCAGCGGAGCAGTAGGCTCCGATCTGGCCAATATGATCAATGAGGCTGCCATCCTGGCAGTGAAGAGCGGCCGCCAGGCCGTATCCCAGAAGGATCTCTTCGAGTCCGTCGAGGTGGTTCTGGTCGGAAAAGAAAAGAAGGATCGCATCTTAAGCAAGGAAGAGCGACGCATCGTCTCTTACCATGAGGTGGGTCATGCCTTAGTCAGTGCTCTTCAGAAGGATGCGGAGCCGGTTCAGAAGATTACCATCGTTCCGAGAACCATGGGAGCCCTGGGCTACGTCATGCAGGTACCGGAAGAGGAAAAATACCTGAATACCAAAAAAGAGATCGAGGCAATGCTGGTAGGCCTCCTGGCAGGCCGTGCAGCCGAGGAGATCGTCTTCGATACCGTCACCACCGGTGCATCGAATGACATCGAGAAGGCCACTCGTCTGGCGCGATCCATGGTTACCCAGTATGGTATGTCTGAAAAATTCGGCCTCATGGGTCTGGAGGTTCAGGAGAACGAATACCTGAACGGCCGTACCGTCATGAACTGCGGCGAAGCCACTGCAGCAGAAGTAGACGCAGAGGTCATGCGGATCCTGAAGGAATCCTATGAGGAAGCCAAGCGGCTCCTGAATGAGAACCGCGACGCCCTGGATCAGATCGCGGAATACCTGATTCAGAAGGAGACCATCACCGGCAAGGAGTTCATGCGGATCTTCCGCGAGGTCAAGGGAATTCCGGAGCCGAGCGAATCAGCAGAACCGGTGGGGGCTCCGCAGGAGCCGACCGCGTCCCCAATAACCACTGAGGATGCCGGTGCTCCGACCTCCACATCGAACAACGAACCAGAAGCATAACGAAACACCTTTCAAAGACAGGCCTGGGTGGAAAAATACATTTCCTAAGGAGCCCCTAATGCTGGGCGAACGTGGAAAAGTATTTTTTCGCCTAGGCCGTTCGTTTAAAAAGAGGATCCCCCATGCAATTCGATATCGAAGAAGAATTGAAAAAGCTTCCGGCCAAGCCCGGCGTCTATCTCATGCACGACGAGAAGGATGCCATCATTTACGTGGGCAAGGCCATTTCCCTGAAAAACCGTGTGCGTCAGTACTTTCAGTCCAGCCGCAATAAGGGACCAAAGATCGAACAGATGGTCACCCATATCGCCCGCTTCGAATATATCATCACCGATTCCGAGCTGGAAGCCCTGGTTCTGGAATGCAATCTGATCAAAGAACATCGCCCCAAATACAACACCATGCTCATGGACGACAAGACCTATCCCTACATCAAGGTCACGACGGGAGAGGCTTATCCCAGGGTTCTCTTCTCCAGAATGCTGAAGAAGGACAAATCCCGATACTACGGGCCCTATACCAGCGCCGGTGCAGTCAAGGATACCATTGACCTCATCCATAAGCTCTATAAGATCCGCACCTGTCACAGGGTATTGCCCCGCGACATCGGAAAAGACCGTCCCTGCTTGAACTACCACATCCATCAATGCAGTGCTCCCTGTCAGGGCTATATATCACAGGAAGAATATGGAAAAAACATCGCGAAGGTTCTGGATTTCCTGAATGGAAATTATGCCCCCTTAATCAAGGAGCTGGAAGAAAAAATGCAGGCCGCATCCGATGTGATGGAATTCGAAAAAGCCATCGAATACCGCGATCTCTTAAGCAGCGTCCGGCAGATCGCCCAGAAGCAGAAGATTACGAACAGTGATATGGAAGACAAGGACATCATCGCCATGTCCGCCGACGGCTGTGATGCTGTCGTCCAGGTCTTCTTCATTCGGGACGGCCGCCTGATCGGCAGAGATCATTTCTATCTGAAGACCTATGACGGTGAGCCGAAAAGCGTCATCCTTGGAAGCTTCATCAAGCAATTCTATGCCGGAACGCCCTACATTCCCCGGGAGCTGATGCTGGAATGCGAGGTGGAGGATCGGGAGCTGATCGAGCAGTGGCTGACCGGACGCAAGGGTCACCGGGTCTACCTGCGTGTTCCGAAAATCGGTGAAAAAGAGAAGCTGGTAGAGCTTGCGAAGAAAAATGCAGGCCTGGTATTAAGCCAGGATCGGGAGCGCATCAAGCGGGAAGAGGGACGCACCATCGGTGCCATGAAGGAGATTTCGGATATCCTGGGACTTCGGGACATCCGACGGATCGAGGCCTTCGATATCTCGAATACCAACGGCTTCGAATCCGTCGGCTCCATGGTCGTCTACGACCACGGAAAGCCCAAACGCAGCGACTATCGTAAATTCAAAATCCGCACGGTCAAGGGGCCCGACGACTATGCCAGCATGCGGGAAGTTCTGGCGCGCCGTTTCATCCACGGCATGGAGGAAAGTAAGGAACTGGAAGAAAAAGGAAGGCCGGAGGAAATGGGAAGCTTCACCCGATTCCCGGATCTCCTGATGATGGACGGCGGTCGGGGACAGGTCAATATCGCCCTGCAGGTGCTGGAGGAGCTGAACATCGATATTCCGGTCTGCGGCATGGTCAAGGATGACAACCACCGCACCCGCGGTCTTTATTATAAGAATGTAGAGCTTCCCATCGATCGCAACAGCGAGGGCTTTCGCCTGATCACCCGGATTCAGGACGAGGCTCACCGCTTCGCCATCGAATACCATCGATCCTTAAGAAGCAAGGAGCAGGTGCATTCCGTCCTGGACGACATCGAGGGCATCGGCCCGGCCAGACGGAAAGCCCTGATGCGCAGGTTTCAGTCACTGGAGGCCATCCGGGCGGCCGATGTGGACACTCTGGCCGCTGCCCCGTCCATGAACCGCACCGCAGCGGAAAAAGTATGGAAATTTTTCCATTGAGATGCAGAATATGCCTTGTCCCTTCGCATAACAGTATGATAAAATGTAGCTATTCAGAGTCATGCAAAATTGGTTCGCGTGTCAAAACACCCGAACTTTTGGTTACACGAATTGTTCCGTGCTTCGCACTCC
>CAVKIR010000007.1:0-10630 GCA_963656395.1 Prevotella sp. CAG:279 | reverse complement strand
GAAACATACAGAGCGTAGATATGCTGCTGATGGTAGAAAAACTGAATCTGAAAAACCTGACCCCGGATATCGACCTGACGGGAAGACAGCTGACATCCCCGGAGATCAACCGTCCGGCCATCCAGCTGTCCGGTTACTTTGAACACTTTGCCACAGAACGTGTGCAGATCCTGGGATATGTAGAATATACCTATCTCCAGAGCAGAACCGAAGAAGAAAAAAAGCCGATTTACGAGCGCTTTTTCTCGAGCAATATCCCTTGTGTAGTCTATACATCCCGGACTGAGCCGGAAGCGTATGCCCTGGAAATGGCAAAAAAATACGACGTTCCGGTATTCTATTCCGATAAAAAGACCTCTAATTTCATGGCAGCCATCATCGGCTGGCTGAATGTGCAGCTGGCACCCCGCATCTCCATCCACGGCGTACTGGTAGATGTATACGGCGAAGGTGTCCTGATTATGGGCGAGAGCGGTATCGGAAAAAGTGAAGCGGCTCTGGAGCTGATTAAGCGGGGGCACCGCCTGGTTACCGATGACGTGGTGGAGATTCACAAGGTCAGCGACGATACCCTGGTGGGTCGTTCTCCGGAGATCACGAAGCACTTTATCGAGCTGCGAGGCATCGGCATCGTGGACGTGAAGACCCTGTTCGGCGTCGAGTGCGTCAAGGAGACCCAGACCATCGACATGGTGATCAAGCTGGAGGACTGGGACAAGGATAAGGAATACGATCGCCTGGGTCTCTCCGAGGAGTATACCGAGTTCCTCGGCAATAAGGTGGTCTGCCATTCCCTCCCGATTCGTCCGGGCCGGAATCTGGCCATCATTGTAGAGACCGCTGCAGTCAATAACCGTCAGAAGAAGATGGGCTACAATGCGGCGCAGGAGCTCTACCGTCGTGTACAGGAGAGCATGGCGAGAAAAAACTAAGGGAATAGCGGGGGACTTAGAAGATGAAAAAATATTGTTTCGGTGCGGACATCGGTGGAACGACCATGAAGCTGGGACTTTTTGATGCGGACGGCAGTATGCTGGAAAAATGGGAGATACCCACCCATACAGAAAACGAAGGCGCAGCGATTCTGCCGGATCTGGCAAAGGCGATTCTGGATAAGATAGAAGAGCGGAAACTGGATAAGACGGATATCGCAGGCATCGGCGTGGACATACCGGGTCCCGTAGCCGCAGACGGCAGCGTACCCCATACCGCGAATCTGGGCTGGGGCTACAAGGCCGTAACGAAGGAGCTTTCCGAGCTCACCGGCCTTCCCTGTAAGGCAGGCAACGATGCGAATGTGGCGGCTCTCGGTGAGATGTGGCTGGGCGGCGGAAAGGGACACAGGGATGTGCTGATGATTACCCTGGGCACCGGTGTCGGCGGCGGCATCGTGGTCGATGGACAGATCCTGGTGGGAGCCCACGGTGCAGGCGGCGAGATCGGACACATCCATGTAAAGGACGGCGAGACAGACCATTGCGGCTGTGGGAACCGGGGGTGCCTCGAGCAGTACGCATCTGCTACCGGCATTGCCCGCCTGGAGCGGGAGTGGCTCGGAAAGAGCGACGAGCCTTCTACTCTGCGCGACCGCGAAATCAGTGCGAAATCCGTCTTTGACGCGCTAAAAGAAGGAGATACTCTGGCTGAGAAAGTAGCCGACGAGTTCGGCAGCTATCTCGGGAAAGCCATCGCGTCTATGACGGCCATTCTCGACCCAGAGGTCATCGTCATCGGCGGCGGTGTATCCAAGGCCGGTCCTATTCTGCTGGACTATGTGCGAAAGCACTATGAGCCCGTAGCCTTTAAGTCTACCCGCGAGACAGCCTTTGCCCTGGCCGAGCTTGGCAACGACGCGGGAATCTACGGCTGTGCGAAGCTGATGCTTGAGTAGAATTCACTGTTTTGTGCAAATTACAGAAAATCTGCAGAAATTAACGACTTTTTTCGACAGGGCGATATATTGACTTTTACAAAGGCCTGTAGTAGAATCATCTCAACAAAAGATAATACATCGAAACACAAATGATAACAAAGGCGTTACCAATTCCCGTGGTAACGCCTTTTTCCTATATTCAGGGCACCAGGCCCTATCTCTCCCTTTTATTTTATTCGACCTTGCGGTTGCGCTCTCCCGGCGCAGCCGGGCAAGTCGAATAGAGACGAAAAGTTCATAACATTCATAAAAGCTGTAGGCCTTCGCATAGGTTTACAGCTTTTTTAGAAAATGCATGTACTTTTTTTAGAAATGTGAAAAAAGAGTGAATTTTTCTGTTGACAAGGCAGGGAGAGTGTGGCAAAATTACCCGGTAAGTACGTGATGATTCAGGTACGAAACGTTAGAAAAGTTCATAAGGTCGGCGAATGCCGAGAAATAAGTTTGAACGAGAGTTCAATGAAAAGGGAATCCGGTGCAAATCCGGAGCGATCCCGTCACTGTGATAGCCAGTCCAAAGCACGATGCCACTGGAAGAGATTCCGGGAAGGCGCTGCGGACGTCGAAAGCTTAAGCCAGGAGACCTGCTTATTTTCAATGATAAAGAGAGGGTTCTTGCGGAAGACAAGAGGAATCTTACTTGAGGGAGAGGACTTTCCTGCGATCAGGAGAGCGAGTGTTTTTTGAGTGAGTTACAGGTCGGATGCAGATCCGACCTTTTTTTCGTACTGCGGTGGATATTCTCACCTGCATGCGAAAGGGAGGAACAGGGCTTTCTCACACAAAGAGGATGCACCACCGACTGAAGAACAAGAAAAACAGTCAACCAAGAAACAAAGAAAGGAATCACACATGAGAATCGCAAAGAAATGTATCACCATGTCTCTGGCAGCGGCACTCCTGCTGTCCGGCTGCGGCGGAAGCAGCTCGAGCTCCAGTTCCAGCTCCAGCGCATCCAGCTCCGACAAGAAGGTTCTGACCTTCGGATGCCAGATGTACACCGACGGTATCGTGAACACGGTAACCGACGAGAACGGCGGCTGGAATGCTATGCGTTACGGTATCACCGAGGGACTCTTCAAGTTCAACGACAGCATGGAGGTAGAGCCCTGGCTGGCAGACAGCTATACCGTAAATGACGAGCATACCGAGTGGGTCATCACCCTGAAGGACGGCGTCAAGTTCTCCGATGGCTGCGATCTGACACCGAGCAAGGTAAAGGAGTGCTTCGAGTACTTAAAGGAGATGGGACCCAGCGGTTCCGCTAAGCCCCAGAAGTACCTGGAGTTCGAGGCAACCATCATCGCGGATGACGAGGCAAATACACTGACCATCCAGACCACACAGCCCTATGCAAACCTTCCGGGACAGCTGGCACATCCGACCATGGCGATCGTCGATGTAGCAGATACCGAGAACTTCGATAACGGCACCATCGGTACCGGCCCGTACATGATCGAGACCTTCAACGGCGTAGGCGTAGGCTACGACCTGGCAGCAAACCCGAACTATCGTGAGGAAGTTCCTTATGATGAAGTAAAGCTGATGTACATGGGCGACGCTTCCGCGAAGACCATGGCTCTGCAGAGCGGTCAGGTAGATCTGGTAGAGAACATCACGAACGTATCCGATATCCAGGATTTCAAGGATAACCCGGATTTCACCGTAGATATCGCTTCCGGTGTACGCTGCGGCTTCAGCTGGATGAACTTCGACGGCGTGCTGGGCAACAAGACCCTGCGTCAGGCTATCCTGATGGGCATCGACTATGATACCATCTGCCATTCCAAGACCATCGGGGATCTGTATACACCGGGCTTCTCTGTACTGCCCTCTACTCTGACCTACGGTTATGATAAGCTGACCAACCCGTACAGCTACGATCCGGAAGGCGCTAAGAAGCTCCTGGATGACGCAGGTATCGTAGATACCGACGGCGACGGCATCCGCGAGATCGACGGACAGAATATCAACCTGCACTATGTATCCTATGAGAACCGTCTGCTGAACGACTTCTCCAACGCACATATCCAGTATCTGGCAGAGATCGGTATCGGCTGCACCGCAGACTACGGCAGCTCCGATGACCAGTGGAGCAAGCTGGCAGCCGGAGACTATGACTTCAATAACAACAACTGGATCACGGTAGGTACCGGCGACCCGTATGCATACATGGCAAACTGGGCTACCGACACCACCTACTGCGGATATTCCAATCCGGAGTACGATGCTCTGTTTGAGGAGCTGAAGAGCGAGATGGATCAGGATAAGCGCGAGGATCTGATCTTCCAGATGCAGCAGATTCTGGTTGACGATGCAGCCGTTCTGATCGATGGCTACTACAACTCTTCTATGATTTACTCCAAGAATGTAGGCTATGCTCACATTCATACAGCAGATTACTACTGGCTGACCACAGAGATTACTCCGGCTGAGTAATTCCTGGATAAAACGCAAAGGCTGCCCCCATCCGGCCCCCTGCAGAGGTGGTTTCGGATGAGGGCGGTCTTATTTTAGTAAAGGAGCGAGAATTTTGAATAAAAAGCAGATCCTTCGCCGATTGGCACAGATCGTCATCGTGCTGATCGGTATCAGTTTTATTACGTTCCTGCTGACCTATCTGTCTCCCGGCGACCCGGTTCGAAATATGTTCTCTGCGACCGGTGTTATGCCTACCGAGGAGCTGGTACAGCAGACCCGGGATGAGCTGGGATTAAACGATCCCTTCCTGACCCAGTATGTACGCTGGCTGACCAACTGCCTGCGCGGTGATTTCGGTAAATCCTACAGCCTGAATAAGCCGGTGGTCGATCTTCTGGCAGCCAGACTTCTGCCGACTCTGAAGCTGACTTTGATGTCCTTGGTGCTGATGCTGATTATGGCGGTACCCCTCGGTGTGGCTTCCGCCCTTCATAAGGACGGTGTCATCGACTATATCTGCCGTGCAGTGACCTTTGTGGGCTGTGCGATGCCGAACTTCTGGGTAGGACTTCTTCTGATGCTGTTGCTCTGTGTAAAGATCCAGATTTTTCCTGTTATCGCTTCGGGCGGTGATTTCAAGAGTCTGTTCCTGCCGGCCCTGACCCTGGCGATCGCCATGGCAGCCAAGTATACCAGACAGGTGCGTACAGCAGTGCTGGAGGAGCTCAATCAGGATTATGTCATCGGAGCGGAGGCGAGAGGCGTAAAGCGCTCTACCATTATCTGGGGAAATGTATTTCCGAATGCCCTTCTGCCTCTGATTACCATGCTTGGTCTCTCCATCGGAAGTCTGCTTGGCGGCACCAGTGTCGTGGAGGTTATCTTCTCCTATCCCGGTCTGGGCAACCTGGCAGTTACTGCTATCACATCCAGCGACTATAACCTGATTCAGGGCTACGTGCTGTGGATGGCGCTGATTTACATGGTCATCAATCTGATTGTGGATGCATCCTACATCTATATCGATCCCCGGATGCGCCTGAAGAGGTAAGCATATGAAAAAGACGTTAAAATTTCTTCGTGAACATAAGCAGTTTACATTTTTTTCCTTTCTGGCGTTCCTGATCATTCTGGCAGCGATCTTTGCCCCGCTTCTGACCGGTGGCGTGGATCCGCTGAAGGGTTCTCTGACGGATGCGCTGGAGGCGCCCAGTAAGGCGCATATTTTTGGCACGGATAAGATGGGACGTGATATCTATACCCGTGTTATCTACGGAGCTCGGGCATCCCTGACCTCGACCTTCGGTGTGGTATTTCTGATTTTCCTGGTAGGAAGCGTCGTAGGCGTCATCGCCGGTTATTTCGGCGGCGTGGTTGACTCCGTACTGATGCGTATCGCGGACATGATGCTGGCATTCCCGGGTCTGGTACTGGCACTGGCTGTAGCCGGCGTTATGGGTGCAAGTATTCGAAATGCCATCATCGCGATCGTAGCGGTAAACTGGACCAAGTATGCCCGTCTGGCACGAAGCCTGGTTATGAAGATTCGTGACCGCGACTATGTCTCTGCAGCCATCGTAACCGGTTCGAAGACACCTTACATGCTGCTTCGCTACATGCTGCCGAACGCTCTGCCGACCCTGATTATCACGGCGGCTACCGACGTAGGAGGCATGATGCTGGAGATCGCAGCGCTGTCCTTCCTGGGCTTCGGAGCGAAGCCGCCTACACCGGAGTGGGGCTATATGCTGAACGAGGGTCGTGCCTGTATGCAGTCTGCACCCTGGATGATGCTGTATCCCGGTCTGGCGATCTTCATTGTAGTCGTTGTATTTAATATGCTGGGCGATTCCCTTCGGGATATCCTGGATCCGAGATCAGAGTAGGAGGTGGGAAGATGCTGAAAATAGATAATGTGACAATTTCTTATAAAAAGGTTCCCACCGTCGTGGATTTCAGCCTGGATATGAAGCCGGGGCAGATCGTCAGCCTGGTGGGCGAGAGCGGAAGCGGTAAGACCACCGTGATCCGTGCGGTGCTGGGACTTCTGGCAGGCGGCGGAGCGGTCACCAAGGGCGATATTCTCTTTGACGGAGAGTCCCTGCTTTCCAAGACACCGGAGCAGTGGCGCGCACTGCGCGGCAGCGATATTTCCATGATTTTCCAGGACAGCGGCGCTATGATGAATCCGACCCGGAAAATCGGAGCGGTATTCACCGAGTATCTGCAGACCCATGAGAAGATCTCGAAGAAGGATGCCTGGGCCAAGGGAGAAGAGATGCTGGGCAAGATGCGTCTGCCGAGCCCGGACAATATCATGCGTTCCTATCCGTTTCAGCTGTCCGGCGGTATGCGGCAGCGTGTCGGTATCGCTATGGGCATGACCTATCAGCCGAGACTTCTGCTGGCAGATGAGCCGACTTCCGCACTGGATGTGACCACGCAGGCGCAGATTGTGCGTCAGATGATGGAGCTTCGGGATACCTACGGCACCGGCATCATCGTCGTAACCCATAACCTGGGCGTAGCGGCTTATATGTCGGATTATATCGTAGTTATGAAGCATGGACATATCGAGGATCAGGGCGATCGGGATCATATCCTGCATCATTCCGAGAATGAATATACGCGCAACCTTCTGAGTGCGGTACCTTCGATGGGAGGGGAAAACTATGTGTGAAAATAACGAAGTGATTCTGGAAGCCAGACATGTCACCAGACGCTTTCCTGCGTCCGGCGGACGGACTCTGACAGCCAATAATGATATCAATCTGAAATTCTATAAAGGTAAGACCTTAGGTCTGGTCGGCGAGTCCGGCTGCGGCAAGTCCACCTTCATGCGTTTTCTGGTATCCCTGGATACGCCCTCCGAGGGAGAGATTCTCTTTCGCGGCAAGGATATCACGAAGCTGAAGGGCGAGGAGCTGCGCCAGAACCGCCAGCACATCCAGATGGTATTTCAGGATCCAACCTCTTCCTTTAACCCGAAGATGCGGATCCGTGACATTGTGTGCGAGCCTCTCCTGAACTTCGGACGCATCACGCCGAAGGAGAAGGACGCAGCCTGCCGCCGCCTGCTGGAGATGGTGGAGCTGCCGGGTGATTTTGCAGATCGCTATCCCCACAATATGTCCGGCGGACAGAGACAGCGTGTGGCCATTGCTCGTGCTCTGGCTTTGGAACCGGAGATTCTGATTCTGGATGAGGCGACCTCTGCTCTGGATGTATCCGTGCAGAAGACCATCATCGAGCTGGTGGTCAAGCTCCAGAAGGAGAAGAATATCACCATCGGCTTTATCTGCCATGATATTTCCCTGATTCAGTCCTGCGCCCATGAGGTAGCAGTCATGTATCTGGGCAATCTGGTGGAGGTCCTTCCGGCGAAGGATCTGGCAAAGAATGCGAAGCATCCTTATACGAAGGCATTGATCGGTTCTATTTTTGATATTGGCATGGATTTCTCCAAGCCCATCGAGAGCATCAAGGGCGAGGCGCCTAGCCCCCTGGATGTACCCGCCGGCTGTCCCTTCCGGGGACGCTGTCCCCAGGCGACAGAAGCCTGCGCAGCTGAGCAGCCGAAGCTTCGGTCGGTGGGACCGGACCACGAAGTGGCCTGCTATTTATATAACGAGGAGGAACAATAGTGAAAAAATTAATCAAAACCATCTGTCTGCTTGCGCTTCTGGCAGCGCTTGGCACCATGATGGCCTGCGCATCGACAGAGGAGGAGGCACAGGAGACAACACAGGTTCATAAGATCGGTGTGGTAGTCTACGATCTGAAGGATGAACAGGTACAGGCATTCAGGGAATATCTGGAAAATTATATCGCAGTGAATTTCGCAGATGTAGACTTCCTGTATTCCTCCGAGGTAAACAGTGCGGAGGAGGAGATGACCTTCCTGCAGGATGCCATCGATGCAGGGGTAGAGGGCATTCTGGCCTTCAATACCTTCGATCTGGAGGCAGAGGTGAAGCTCTGTGCGGATAACGGGGTATACTTCATTCGACCCTCTGCTACCGTAGCGCAGGAGGATTTCGATAAAGTAGCGGATAATCCCTATTTCCTGGGATATTTCGGACCCGGCAACGAGACCGAGTACGAGGCCGGCTATGAAATGGCAGCCTATTTTGCAGAAGAGGGCTTCAGCGACAGTTATTTTCTGGTAAGCGGCGGAGCATCCTCGAATGTCATGCATCTCGAGCGTACCATGGGAATGCTGGACGCACTCCAGGAGAGCTATGGCGTACAGTTTGAGACAAGCAGCCAGGAGCTGGCAGCTACAGAGGAGCCGATTCATGTGGAGAGCGGAGACCTGAAGGTATGCATTTACCCGGGTTATGTCGGCATCCCTGCCGTAGGACAGGCAGCGATCGCGGAATTCCAGGCAGACAAGGCCGGCGTCGTGATGGGCGCGATCCCGCTCCAGGCCATTGCGGATTCCCTGGATGACGCAAAGCTTGGCACCATCGACTGCTATACCGAGCAGAACGGCGAGCTCTTCAAGGAAGGAAAGCTTACCTATCTGAGCGGTAAATATGAATCTATCATCGGACCGGCCTTTGCAGCTCTCTATAATGCTATGACCGGCTACGGTGACGACTTCCGGGAGGATGGACAGGCCTTTGCCATTCAGCAGGGCTTCTGGACATCCACAGACTATGAGGATTTCCTGGAAAAGTATGAGCTGTCCTCCGGAATTACGCTGAATGCTTACAGCTATGAAGATCTGCTGAGTGTATGCAAGGCTCACAATCCGAGTGCAACTCTTGATGACCTGAAGGCTCTTGCGGCAGCATGGGATTTTGACTCCGCAGTACAGAGAAGGAAATAAGGTTTTATGAAAGAACATACCCTGACCAGTGGAAGTATCAGTAAGGGACTGCTGTATTTCGTGCTGCCCATTATCGCGGGCAGCCTGGTACAGCAGCTGTATGTGACGGTGGACGCCATCGTAGTGGGACAGTTCACCGGACAGCTGGGATTGGCATCCATCGATTCCGTCCATACCCTGTTCAAATTTCCGATTAATTTCATGAATGGTCTGGCCTCCGGCGCCACGATCCTGATTTCCCGCTGCTATGGCTCCGGGGATGAGAAGGAGATGCACTGCGCTATCCGGACGGCCTGCACGGTGGCGGTGCTGCTGGGTATCGTCTGCTCCATCGGCGGTGTGCTTCTGACCCCCGGCATGCTGAAGCTTCTGGCGGTTCCGGATGAGGTATACGAGATGTCGAAGACCTATACCCGGATCTATTTTGCGGGTATCTGGTCCATGGTGCTCTACAATATGGCGGCGGGGATTCTCCGTTCCCACGGTGATTCCAAGCGGCCTCTCTATGTGCTGGTCTGCTGTGCCATCGTCAATATCGTGGGCGACCTGCTGCTGGTGGGCGTCTTCCATATGGGCGTATCCGGTGCGGCTCTGGCGACGGTGGCCTCCCAGATCGTCAGCGTAGTCATCACCTTCGAGATGCTTCGAAGAAAGCTCCATGTAGGAAGAGATGAAAAGCCCCTGTGGTGGCCGCATTTCTGTGCGGAGCATATGGGACTGATGCTGAAGCTCGGTATGCCGCTGGCTCTGCAGTCCATGCTGTTCCCCATCGCGAACACCATTGTACAGGCGGGCGTGAATACCATGGGTACCAGCCAGATTGCAGCCTGGGGCATCTGTGATAAGCTGAATATGCTGATCTGGCTCATGTCCGATTCCATGGGACCGGTGCTGACCACCTTTACGGCGCAGAACCTGGGTGCGAAGAATCATCATCGCATTAAGACAGGCGTCTTCACCGGAACCGTCATGTCGGTGGGCGTGGTGGCCCTTATCAGTATCGTACTTTACATAGGAGCAGGCTTTATGACACCCTGGTTCGTATCGGCCGAGGATGCAGTGAAGCTGTCACCGCTGGTAAGCACCTATGCCCGGATGATGGCGCCGTTCTTTATCTTCTATGCCATTGCGGAGGCTCTGTCGGGCGCCTGCTGCGGCACCGGCGACACAGTAAGACCGATGGTGACGACACTTCTGTCCATCTGTCTGCTGCGTGTACTGGGTATCCTGTTCGTGCTGCCGTCCTATGAGACCATGGAGTGCATCGTAGCCATCTACATCGCCTCCTGGATCGCGGCCGGTATCGCCTTCCTGGTGCTTTGGAGTCGGGATGCGAAAAAAATCCCGAAAAAAGAAAATCAGTAAGATGCCATGACACCTCCGGTGAACGTTACTGTACAAACGCCAGCCAGTCCATGATGGCTCGCAAAGGCGGCCCTATA
>CAVKIR010000006.1:10021-14941 GCA_963656395.1 Prevotella sp. CAG:279 | reverse complement strand
CCGAAGCACTTGCTGCTGAGGGCGTATGAACATGATTCAGGAGTGCAAAATCCCATCGGCGAAGCCGATTCTCATGGATTTTGCATACGTAACTGGTCAGGTACTGAACAGTTACGTATCGAATAGGAGAAAAAGTATGAGATGTCAGGATATTCTGGAAAAAATTGAGGCGCGGTATCCCAGGAAATATGCCTGTGACTGGGACAATGTGGGTCTGCTGGCGGGAAGCCGGGAGCGGGAAGTAGATACGGTCTACATCGCTCTGGACGCCACGGACGAGGTGGTGGACGCAGCTGCAGAATGCGGCGCGCAGCTGCTGCTGACCCATCATCCGATGATTTTCGGCGGGCTGAAGTCGGTGACTACCGATACCTATGTGGGCGAGCGCCTGATTCGGCTGATCCGAAATGACATTTCCTATTATGCCATGCATACCAATTATGACGTGATGGGAATGGCAGAGCTGGCGGCAGCTATGCTGGATCTGAAGGACACAAGGGTGCTGGAGGAGGTACTGGACGGTGAGGGCATCGGCCGCATCGGAGAGCTTTCCCGAAGCATGACAGTGAAGGAATGTGCAGAGCTTATAAAGGAACGTTTCAGCCTTCCCAATGTGAAGATTTTCGGTGATCCGGGAAAGCATGTGCAGCGTGCAGCCATCTGTCCGGGATCCGGGAAAAGTGACGCAAAGAGGGCGCTTCAGCTGGGCGCAGAGGTCTATATCACCGGTGACATCGACCACCATACCGGCATCGATATGGCAGACTGCGGCATGGTTATCATCGATGCAGGGCATTACGGCGTGGAGCATATCTATATCGCGGACATGGAGCGGTTCCTGAAGGAGAACTGCCCGGAGCTTAAGGTGCATACAGCGCCGCTGAAGCAGCCTTTTTTAGTGATATAGAATTAGGGAGGTGCAGCATATGAACATGCGAAAAGTGACCATAGAAGGGAAAGTGTATGAATATCCGGAAGGAACCAGGTATACGGAAATCGCGGCGGACATGCAGAAAAATTATCCCCACGATATCGTGCTGGTGTCCGTGGACGGGCGCCTGCGGGAGCTGAATAAAAAGCTGTCCGGGAACGCGACGCTTCTCTTTCACACGACGGCTGAGCAGATCGGAGCCCAGGCCTACCGCCGCAGTCTGACCATGCTTTTGATGAAGGCTGTCTACCGGGTCGCAGGCCATGAGCAGCTAAGCCGCGCACAGGTGCATTATTCCTTAAGCAACGGATATTATTGTACCGTAGAGGGCGGAGTACAGGTCGATGATGCCTTTCTTGCAGCTGTAAAAGCGCAGATGCTGGAGTATGTAGAGCAAAGGCTTCCGATTAAGAAGAAAAATGTATCGACCGATAAGGCTCTTCGCATCTTTCACAATCATCGGATGTATGACAAGGAAAAATTGTTCCGCTACCGAAGAGCTTCCCGGGTCAACATCTACAACCTCGGGGGATTCGAGGACTATTACTACGGCTATATGGTGCCGGATACGGGATATCTGAAGTATTTTGAACTTTATCCGTATGATGAAGGCTTTGTGCTGCAGTTTCCGACTTTGACAGAGCCGGAGAAGGTGCCGGACTTTTTGCCGCAGCATAAGGTGTTCCGGGTGATGAAGGAATCCGCCCGGTGGGGGGATCTCCTGGGTATCTCCACAGTCGGCGATCTGAATGACTGCATAGCCGGAGGCAAGCTGCAGCAGCTGATTATGACCCAGGAGGCTTTGCAGGAGCGGAAGCTGGCGGAGATCGCGAGTCGGATCGCAGCAGATCGAAGCCGGAAATTTATCATGATCGCGGGGCCGTCTTCCTCCGGAAAGACCACATTTTCCAGGAGACTCTCCATTCAGCTCTCCGCAGCAGGCTTAAAGCCCCATCCCATCTCCGTGGACAACTATTTTGTGGAGCGGGAGGATACGCCGAGGGACGCTGAAGGAAATTATAATTTTGAGTGCCTGGAGGCCATGGATATCGAGCTCTTCAATCAGCAGATGAGTGATCTTCTGGCGGGAAAGACGGTGGAGCTTCCGTATTTTAATTTTAAGACCGGAAAGAAGGAATATCACGGTGATTATCTGACCATGGGAGAGGATGACATTCTGGTCATCGAGGGAATCCACTGCCTGAATGACAAGCTGTCCCACAGTCTGCCCCGGGAGAGTAAGTTCAAGATCTATATCAGCGCCCTGACGCAGCTGAATGTAGATGAGCATAACCGAATTCCGACCACGGACGGCCGCCTCATTCGTCGGATGGTTCGCGACGCGCGAACCCGCGGCTCCAGTGCTGCCCGCACCATCGCCATGTGGCCCTCGGTGCGCAGAGGCGAAGAGGAGAACATCTTTCCGTATCAGGAGGAGGCGGACGTGGTATTCAATTCTGCACTCATCTATGAGCTCGCGGTTCTGAAGCAGTACGCGGAGCCGTTGCTTTTCAGCATCGATCGGGACGCGCCGGAGTATCTGGAGGCGAAGCGGCTGCTGAAATTCCTGGACTATTTTCTGGGTGTGGACAGCACGAACATTCCGGACAACTCCCTGGTGCGGGAGTTTATCGGGGGCGGGTGCTTCCAGTTGTAAGAGAAAACCGTTTTCTCCCCGCTTCCGTCTGTCTTATAATCCGCGCCTTTTTCGGTGCAATGCACAAAAATTTTGCCCTCATTTTGTCTATTCCACCGATTGACACTCAGCATACCTCATGCTACTATAATGTCGTCTCGTGAATACGTATTCACAAGCATAAATACTGTCGTGTAACCAAAAGTTCGGGTGTTTTGACACCCGAACCCTTTATACAAGGCAAAATTGAAATCAGGAGCAGCAAAGATATGATTACGATGACGGAAATCGCCCGCCTTACCGGCGTGTCGCAGCCGACCGTTTCCCGGGTGCTGAACGGCAATACCTCGGTGAATCCGGAGGTGCGGGAGAAGGTGCTGGCCTGCGCCAGAGAACATAATTTTCAGCCCAATGCCATGGCCCGGGGGCTGGTGGGCAGCGGTACCCGGCTGATCGGCGTGGTGCTGACGGATATTTCTAACTCCTTCTTTGCAGACCTGGAGAAATATATGGAGCAGGCGGCGCGAAAAAAGGGTTACAGTCTGATTCTTTTTAATTCGGATTATGACCGGGAGAAGGAAAAGCACTGCCTGGATGTCATGCGGCGCTATCGGGTGGACGGCCTGATTATCGTGCCGGTGGCAGAGAAGGATGAGACATTCGGAGAGGAGATTCGGGCGCTGGAGATCCCGGCCGTCTCCATTACCCGGGAGACGGAAGAACTGGACTGCGTCTACATCGAACACGCCGAGGCCGGTGCACAGGTGGCGGAGCATCTTAGGCGTATCGGCTGTGAACACTACATTTTCGTGGGAACCACCCGGGATAAAAAATATCAGGGCTTCGTAGAGAAAATGAAGGAGCAGGATCCGGATTTTGAGCAGAAGCTGACCTTTATAGAGACGAAGGATTCGCAGAAAATCGAGGATATCCTGGCGAGACATTTTGAGACACATCCGGGAAAAACCGGAATCTTCGCCTACAATGACCGTCGGGCTGTGCAGATTCACGGCCTGCTGCAGAAGCTTGTCATCCCGATGCCGGAGCGGGCGGCTCTGGTGGGCTTTGATAATACCTATACCTGTGAATATCTCTACCCGGCTCTGTCCAGCATCTCGCAGCCAAATCTTCAGATGGCAGAGGAGGCTGTGAATATCCTGATAGAGAAGATCGAGCAGTCGGAAGAAAAGGAGCGCGTCGCACATCCCATGCAGGCGCAGCTCATCATTCGGGAGAGCTCGGAAAAGAAAGAGGAGAGAATCAAATGAATGCATTGCATCGAACCTGGGAAAAGCTGATTTCCCGGACTCTTAAGGAGGCAGAAAACCTGCCGAAGCGCTGGCGGCCTGTTTTTCATATCGCTCCGCCGGTGGGATGGCTGAACGACCCGAACGGCCTTTGTCAGTACAGGGGTGTCTACCACGCTTTTTACCAGTATTCCCCCTTTGAGGAAAAGGGAGGCTTAAAATTCTGGGCGCATTGCACCAGCACGGATCTGCTGCACTGGAAGCTGGAGGACGTTCCCATTTCCCCGGATCAGCCCTATGACTGCCACGGAGTCTACTCCGGCTCGGCCATCATCGAGGACGACCATATGTACCTCTATTACACGGGAAATGTGAAGGAGCTGGGAGAGTATGATTATATCAACCAGGGTCGTCAGTCGAATACGGTCCGGGCGGTGAGCCGGGACGGCGTTCATTTCGAACGTAAGGAGCTCCTTCTGACCAACTACGATTATCCGATGGATCTGACCTGCCATGTGCGGGATCCCAAGGTATGGAAGAAGAACGGCCGCTGGTACATGGTGCAGGGGGCCCGCACGAAGGAAAACCAGGGTGTGGTGCTTCTCTTTACCTCCGGTGACGGCGTCAAATGGTTCTGCAGCCATCGTCTGAAGTCTCCGAAGCCCTTTGGCTTCATGTGGGAGTGCCCGGATCTGTATGAGCTGGACGGACATACGATCCTGAGTATTTCGCCCCAGGGCGTGGAGGCGGATGGATTCCGATACAACAACGTCTACCAAAGCGTGACGACATTTCTGGACGGCGATTTTCGCACCACTTCCGTGAGCGGGAATTTCAGAGAGCTGGATGCCGGTTTTGATTTCTACGCGCCCCAGACCTTCGAGACGGAGGACGGACGGCGTATCGAGATAGCCTGGATGGGCATGGCGGACGTGGATGAGTTCTACACGAACCGCACGGTGGAGGACGGCTGGCAGCATGTATTGACCCTGCCGAGAGAGCTCTCTGTAAGGGACGGCGTGCTCTGCCAGAATCCCATACGGGAGCTGGATTCCTATTGGACGAAGGAGCAGCCCTTTGAAAATGATTTCGCAGGTGCTGTGGGA
>CAVKIR010000006.1:0-10011 GCA_963656395.1 Prevotella sp. CAG:279 | reverse complement strand
TCGAAATCGAACTTCCGGATCTATATAAACTGGAAGAAAATGTGAAAATTACACTGGCGGAACATCTGTGGCTCACCTGGAGCAGCAAAGAACAGGTATTTCGCATGGAATTCAAAGATGAGCGATTGGGCTCAGGCCGTACCATGCGCGGACGGGAAATGAGGGAGCTTACCGATCTGCGGGTGATCGTGGACGCCTCCTGTGTGGAAGTGTTCTTAAACGGCGGAAAAGATGTATTTTCCACCCGGTTCTATCCGGACGGGGAAGAGATAGAAGTCACAGTGAGCGCACCGGGAGCCAAAGGCCGGCTGCGCGCATAAAAAAGAAGGGGAGGTAATCATGGATTACAGAAAGACAGCAGAAGCGATCTATGAAAAGGTAGGAAAAAGGGAAAACCTGGTATCCGTGGCGCATTGCTCCACGAGACTCCGCCTGGTGCTGGCAGATGATGCCAAATGCGATGCAAAGGCAGTGGAGGATATCGACGGCGTCAAGGGCGTGTTCAGCGCTTCGGGACAGTTACAGGTCATCTTAGGGACCGGTGTGGTCAATAAGGTTTATGACGAGTTCCTCGCCATTTCCGGCATGAGCGGCGTCAGCAAGGAGGAGGCCAAGGAGGCCGCGGCGCAGAAGCAGCCCTTCTATAAGCAGGCCATCAAGACCCTGGGCGATATCTTTGTGCCGATTATTCCGGCTATCGTAGCCAGCGGTTTCCTGATGGGTATCATGGAAGCACTGAATTTCATGGTCAATAACGGCTTTTTGAATCTGGATACATCCGGATCCTTATTCGTCCTGGCGAACTTATTTGCCAACACGGCCTATACGTTCCTGCCGATTCTCATCGCCTTCAGCGCGGCGAAGGTCTTCGGCGGCAATCCTTATCTGGGCGCGGTCATCGGTATGATGATGATTCATCCGAACCTGCAGAATGCCTGGACCGTAGCGACAGAGGGCGTAAAGCAGACCCTTCCGGTATGGTTTGGCCTCTATAAAGTGGATCTGGTAGGATACCAGGGACACGTCATTCCGGTTATCATTGCAGTCTTTGTGATGTGCCAGATCGAGAAGCGGCTGCACAAGGTGGTTCCGGCCATGTTCGACCTGTTCGTGACCCCGCTGGTCAGCGTCTTTGTGACCGGTTACCTGACCTTTTCCATCATCGGACCCATCTTTGTCACCATAGAAAATGGAATTCTGAATGGTGTGCAGCAGCTGCTGACCCTGCCCTTCGGTATCGGAAGCTTTATCATGGGCGGCCTGTATTCCATCACAGTTGTGGCCGGTGTACATCACATGTATACGCTGATTGACGTGGGACAGATCGGCCTTTACGGCAAGACCTACTGGCTGCCGCTGGCCTCCGCAGCCAACATCGCGCAGGGTGCGGCTGCACTGGCTGTCGCATTGAAAACGAAGAATCAGAAGACCAAATCCATGGCAGTTCCCTCCGCCATGTCCTGCTTCATGGGCATCACCGAGCCCGCTATCTTCGGTGTGAACCTGCGGTTCTTCAAGCCCTTTATCTGCGGTGCGGCAGGCGGCGCGTGCGGTGCACTGTATGCTTCCATTGTAGGCCTCGGCGCTACCGGAACCGGCGTAACCGGCATCTTCGGACTGCTGCTCTGCCTGAATGATCCGCTAAATTATATCATCATGTTCCTGATTTCTGCAGCCGTAGCCTTTGCTCTGACCTGGATGTTCGGCTATAAGGATCCGGTGGAGGTAAAGAGCACTTCGGAAGCTGCAGCCCCTATGGCAAATGAGACCGCGGCACCGGAGCAGAGCGGCCCCAAGGGCGGAAGTGTCTATGCTCCGGTCACCGGCGAAGCTATTTCCTATACGGAGATCGCAGACCCGACCTTTGCATCCGGCGTTCTGGGCAAGGGTGTGGGCATCTGTCCGGAACAGGGCGAGGTGGTGGCTCCCTTTGACGGAACCGTCACGATGGTCTTTGACACAAAGCACGCTGTGGGTCTGGAAAGCGAGGATGGAACCGAGCTTCTGATTCACATCGGGATCAATACGGTAGAACTGAAGGGAAAGCACTTTGAAGCCTTCACTGCCAATGGAACGAAGGTAAAGAAGGGCGACAAGCTCTTAAGCTTCGACCTGGAAGCCCTGAAAGCAGCCGGCTATGACACCACTGTAGCAGTACTGGCCTCCGCTCCGGAAAACGTGGAAGCACTGACGCTGGGGCATGTGGAAGCAGGCGAGAAGCTTTTCGAGACCGGTGAGAATTAAATAGAGCATAGAACAAAAAAATGCGGTTCCTTTTACCGGAAAATCAGTAAAAGGAACCGCATTTTTTATGCGCGAAAGGATTATAACAAATTCGGCTCCATACGCCGAATATAAGGCTCCAGCGTATAACGATCCACAAGGGCCGTGGTTGTGCCCTGCCGGGTGGTGCTTAAGCCCGCCGCGTAGGTGGCGATTTTGGCTGCGGAGATCAGTTCGTAATCATAGAGCAGGTAGGACACCAGCGTGGAGATAAAAGCGTCTCCGGCGCCGGAGCTGTCCACGGAGATTACGTCGATGGCGGGAAGGGAGCAGCTGAATTCCCGGGAGCGGATATAGCAGCCTTTTGCGCCCAGGGTGACAATGACCGTCTGAATGCCCTGGGACAGGAGATATTCCGTCTTTTCTTCCGTGCTGTCCGTTCCGGGACAGATTTCGTTCAGCTCGTCCAGGTTGGGAACCAGAATATCGATGAGCTTCAGAAGCTTGCCAGGAAGGAAGGAACAGGCGCTGGGCTTCAGAACGGTGGTCAGGCCATGCTTTTTTGCCAGCTCCGCCGCCCGGATGATGGCAGGCATGGGAATCTCCGTCTGCATCATACAGTAGCTGGCATTGGTGAAGAGGCGTTCGCTGTCATCGATATCCTCCGGCGTGATGGAATTGTTGGCACCGGACATGATGGAGATCATGGAATCGCCGTCCTCCTGTACGAAGATATACGCCTGGCCGGTCTTCTGTCCCTTGCTGCGCTTGATGCCGATGGTGTCCACCTGACAGCCCTTTGCGTATTCATAGAGAAGATCTGCGTCGGCGTCGTCGCCTACACAGCCGATGGCGCAGACATTGTGGCCCAGCTTGGCCGCACCGATGGCCTCGTTAATGCATTTTCCGCCGGGATGGATGACGGAGGTGGGAGCGGTTACAGTCTTGCCCGTGTGGGGCAGCTCCTTGAAATTCATATAATTGTCGATGTTGATACTGCCCAGGGAAATGATTTTCTTCAGGCGGGCATTGTAGGGGATGTCGATGGAAAAGGTATTGTCGAGCTCCATGGGAAGCTTGGGAGCCGGAACCTTCTCTTTCTTTTCCAACGTGTGAATCAGCGTCTGAATCAGATAACGGCTGAATTCAAAATGGGGGATAGTCAGGGTGGAGAGAGGTGGGTAATCCAGCTTCAGCCGGTCTCCGTCCTTGAGAGCCACCAGCGACAAATCGTAGGGAATGTTATAATGCAGGGAATCCACCAGCCGGAAAAGCCGGACGGCGGAGGTGTAGTGGGAGACAACGATGGCGCTGAACAGGTGATTTGCCATTTTATTGACCGGAAAACCGTCCTCCTCATGGAATACCAGGTTTTCATTGACAGAAAGGTTGTGATCGAAGAGGCATTGGCGGTATCCCTGATAGAAGCCCTCTGTCCGCGCGCCCTCCCTGAGAAGGCAGGCGATTTCCGTGTGGTTGGCCTTCAGAAGGGCTTCAGTGGCCAGATATCCCAGCTTTTGAAAATCCATATTCAGGGCGTCTTCGGTATCCAGATTGGTGAGGAGATAGGGAATCTCCGCGCGCTTCAGATGAGCAGCGGTTTCTTCCATACTCTCTCTGGAAATGGGTTCCCAGATGACGCCGTCCACATTCATATTGATAAGGGAAGAAATATTTTTTAACTCCTGTTTCGGAGAAAGAATACTTTCATAGAAGAGCACGGAATAGCCTTCCTCCCGCGCAGCCTCCAGAAGACCGCCGGCCGCCATGCCGACTTCCACCGTATTGCGGAACACGATGCCGATACACAGGCTCTTGGAGGTTCCGGCCGTATTGACGGAAGCGTAGGGCTTGTAATGGTATTCCTTGGCAATCTGAAGCACATGCTCCCGGGTCTCAGCGCTGATGCTGCTATCCTTATTATTCATAATTTTAGAGACCGTGGAAGCGGAAACTCCAGCCAGCTTTGCGATTTCATTGATAGTCATGGTCAAAAATACCTCATTGTTCTGTAAAGTGGAAATATATTCTGAGACCATTGTACAATAAAACGGAAAAAATGAAAAGAATATTATACGAAATAAATAATTGATATTGACAATCTAATAAAATTGTGCTATCTTTTCAACAAGGAAAACGGTTTCGGAAAACATTTTCCTAAGAACGAAAGAATTTGGGGATGAAAATGAAAGGAGAGGACATTATGATGAAGAAAACATTGTCGCTGCTTCTGGCGACAGCAATGGTAGCCGGAATGCTGACAGGCTGCGGCGGGCAGAAAAGTAATGGGGGAAGCGAGGCGGCTGCGACAGAACCGGCAGCAGTAGAGGAGCCGACCACAGACGAGAACACAAGCTATAAGAAAGAAATTCGAATCGGTACCCTGGCTGACCTGACAGTAAAGACCTGTAACTCTACCTTCAATGGCCTGGTATCCATGGGAACAGACGGAGAGGCAACTCCGGAGCTGGCCACCGAGTGGAGCAGCAACGACGATTCCAGCGAGTGGACCTTCAAGCTGCGCGAGGGCGTAAAATTCCATGACGGAAGCGACTTCACAGCAGACGATGTAAAGTTTACCTGGGAGTACGCAAGCACTACAGAGAACGAGGGCATCGCACAGCCGATTACCGGAGCGAGCATGGTAGACGAGGTGGTTGTGGACGACCCGTACACCGTGACCTTTAAGCTGAACACCAGCTCCGCAGACTGGCTTTACTATGCGGCACAGGATATCATGAGCAAGACCGCGGTAGAGAGCAAGGGCTTTGACGAAGGCAGCGCCATCGGTACCGGTCCTTACTACTTCGACACACTGGAGTCCGGCGTTTCATGGACCATCCGCCGTTTTGAGGATTACTGGGGCGAGAAGCCGGTGACTGAGGCGATTACCTTCGTAGTGATCACAGACGCAAGCGCAAGAGCGCTGGCCCTTCAGTCCGGAGATATCGACGCGATGTACGACGGCAATCCGTCCGATATCGTAAACCTGATGAACGACGGACAGTACAATGTATACAAGGCAGACAACATTCAGGTGGTATACGCAGGCTTCAACGCACTGACCGAGTACGGCGCAAATAAAATTGTACGTCAGGCAGTAGCGATGGCGGTAAATCGTGACGATATCGTAAATGCATGCTATGAGAACGGAAACTGCGGCGTGGCGGCAGAAAACTTCATCAGTACCGTAGCGGCAGGCTACACACCGGTTGAGGGATATCAGTATGATCCGGAAGGCGCACAGAAGCTTCTGGAGGACAATGGACTGTCCGGCATTACCCTGAAGCTTTATACCTTCTCCAAGTACATCCCGCTGGCAGAGGTCATGCAGGCAAGCCTGTCACAGGTAGGCATCAACCTTGAGATTACCGAGTACGCGCAGACCGGCTTCACAAAGGCCATCAAGGAAGACAACCAGTACGACCTGGCCATCAACTGTACCTCCCAGTACGGCGGCATCATGACCGTTATGGTAGAGTACCTGATGACCAATGCGGCAAGATCCTTCATGAACTACTCCAACGCGGAGTTCGATGCGAAGCTGACAGAGGCGCTTGCAAGCCCGACCTACGATGAGATGCTTGCGAAATACGCAGAGCTTCAGCAGTATGTAGCAGAAGAGGTACCGGCAGTTCCGCTTTGCATGGCGAACCTGTTCTGCATTGGAACCGGCAATTTCTATGGCGTGAACTTAAATGCACAGGCAGTAGACGTTGACTTTACCAACTGCTATGTAATCGAGCAGTAAAAGCTTTCGGAGGGCTGCCGCAGGAAAAAAGCGGCAGCCCTGTTTTATAAAAAGGAGTTATCTATGCTGAAATATGTTGTAAAACGAATTCTGATGATTATTCCTGTTGTGCTGGCAGTTTCCTTTATTGTATTTTTTATCATGGACTTTGTGCCCTCCGATCCGGCAGTTACGGTATTGGGAGACGGCGCGACAGAAGAGCAGTTGGACTATTACCGCGAGACGCACGGTCTGAATGACCCGCTGATTATCCGTTATGTGAGATATATGGAAGGAATCGTAAAGGGCGATCTGGGAACCAGCTACGCGCAGAACCGTCCGGTGTGGGATCTCTTCTTTGAGAAATTCCCCAATACCTTTAAGCTGGCGGTAGCTTCCGTGGTTGTCACGGTGCTCTTGTCCATCCCACTTGGAATCCTGGCCGCGGTCAAAAATAATACGTGGGTGGACACGGTATGTTCGACTCTATCCTTTGTGGGTCTGGCGATGCCCAACTTCTGGCTGGGACTTCTGCTGATTATGCTGTTCTCCGTAAACCTGCATCTGCTTCCTTCTACGGGCGCGGTGGGCTTCAAGAGTTTGATTCTTCCCGCTATCACCTGCGGAACCGGTAATATGGCGGCTCTGACACGAATCACCCGATCCTCCATGCTGGATGTACTGCGACAGGACTATCTGCGTACAGCGAGAGCCAAGGGCCAGAGCGAACGGAAAATCATCACCCGTCATGCCTTTAAAAACGCGCAGATTCCGGTTGTAACCCAGATTGGAATTCAGATGTCCACCCTGCTTGGCGGTGCGGTACTGACAGAGCGTGTATTTGCATGGCCGGGAGTCGGTGCGTTCCTGGTGGATTCCATTCAGAAGAGCGATTTTGAGGTGGTAACAGGCTTCGTCATCATGCTTGCTATCTTTGTATCCATTATTCTGTTGCTGGTCGACGTGGTGTATGCATTTCTGGATCCCAGAATTAAAGCACAGTATTCCAAAGGTTGAGGTGGCATATGAGCAGTTCAAGAGAAAAATCAAAAGTAAAACAGAACCGTTTTCTGGAAGTATGGAAGCAGTTCCGCAGAAATAAGGGAGCCATGGTCGGACTGGTGGTGCTGATATTCCTGATTCTGATTGCGATTTTCGCGGATGTAATCTGGGATTACGATACGGACATCACAGCCATGCAGGTGGGCGATCGTCTGCTGAAGCCCTGTCTGGCGCACCCGTTTGGAACGGATAACTACGGACGCGATATGCTGGCGCGTATCGGATACGGAACCCGCTACTCCCTGGCCATCGGCTTCGCGTCTGTGTTCATGGGAACCATCGTCGGTGTACCGCTGGGAGCGCTGGCAGGCTACATAGGCGGAAAATTTGATACCATTCTGATGCGTATTGTAGATACCTTTACCATTATCCCGAGCCTCCTGATGACCATTATTCTGGTATCCGTGCTGGGAACCAATCTGTTTAACCTGATGCTTGCGCTTTCTATCAGTACGATTCCGGTTATGACGCGTATCACCCGTGCGTCGGTTATGGTGACTAGAAACAACGATTATATTGAATCCGCGAGGGCAATCGGAGCGCCGACCCATGTCATTTTGCTGAAGCATGTGCTTCCGAACTGCTTCTCCCCGATTCTGGTTCAGGCCACCCTTCGTGTGGGAACTTCGATTATTTCGGCAGCAGGACTCAGCTACATTGGACTGGGTGTTCCGCTTCCGACTCCGGAATGGGGAGCGTTGCTGAGCGCATCCAAATCCTTCATCATTAACGCACAGCATATGTGTCTGTTCCCTGGTCTGGCGATAATGATTTCGGTTATGGTAATCAACCTGGTCGGCGACGGTCTGCGCGACGCGCTGGATCCGAAGCTGAAACGATAAGGCGGTGTAGGTATGATATTTGGTGGAAAAAACAAATTAAATAAAAATGAGAGCAGCCTGGAAAAAATCAGAGAAAAGACAGACCTGGCTGTGGATGTAGAAAATCTGGTTGTAAAGTACAAGACGTCGGAGTCCACCGTGGAGGCAGTCAATTCCATCAGTCTGAAGCTGAAAAAGAAGAGAACCCTAGGGCTGGTGGGAGAGACAGGAGCCGGAAAAACCACAGCTATGCTGGCGCTGATGAACATGGTTCCCAACCCGCCCGGAATTATCACCGACGGCAGTATCAAAATCAACGGCCTGGATATGCTGCATCTGACGCCTGCACAGCTTCAGACCGTGCGCGGCAGCGAAATTGCCATGATTTTCCAGGATCCCATGACTTCCCTGAATCCGGTGCTGACCGTGGGAGAGCAGATCGAAGAGAGTATTCTGCTGCATCAGAACCTTTCAAAAGCAGAGGCAGTGAAGGAAGCCCAGAAGCTTCTGGCCACCGTCGGTATCGACCCGAAGCGTGTGTCAGAATATCCCCATCAGTTCTCCGGTGGCATGCGTCAGAGAGTGGGCATCGCGATTGCGCTGGCCTGCAATCCGTCCGTGCTGATTGCCGATGAGCCGACCTCCGCGCTGGATGTGACGATTCAGGCGCAGATTCTGCAGATGATGCGGAAGCTGAAGGAGGAAAACGATACCTCCATGATTCTGATTACCCATGACCTGGGCGTGGTGGCGGAGATGTGCGACGATGTGGCGGTTATGTACGCAGGCCACATTGTGGAATACGGTACGCTGGAAGAGGTGTTTAACGATACGAAGCATCCCTACACGGAGGGTCTCTTTGATTCCCTGCCAAATATTCACAAGCGTGTGGAGAAACTGCATCCGATTCAGGGCCTGATGCCGGATCCTTCCAATCTGCCCAAGGGTTGTACCTTTGCTGATAGATGTCCGTATGCGACGGACAAGTGCCGGGAGCAGGAGCCGGAGACTTTTGAGTTTTCTGAGACACACAGAGCTGCTTGTAGCGCGTACAGAAATTCTGATTTCAGAATCAGGAGGAATAGATAATGGCGGATAATATTCTTGAAGTAAAGAATCTGAAAAAGTATTTTAAAACCAATAAGGGAAATGTGCATGCGGTAGACAATGTGAGCTTTACGCTGGAGCGCGGCAAGACGTTGGGAATCGTAGGAGAGTCCGGATGCGGAAAATCCACCACCGGAAGAACGATTCTGAGACTGATTGAGCCCACCTCAGGAGAAGTTTATTTCGAGGGAAGGGACATCAGCAAGCTTTCCGGAAAAGAGATGACAAAGCTTCGGAAGGACATGCAGATTATTTTCCAGGATCCTTTTTCCTCGCTGGATCCCCGTATGACGGTAAGCCAGCTGATTGCGGAGCCCCTGAAATATCATTCGATTTTAAAAGCAAAGGGCAAAAAAGAGCTGGAAAGAGAGACCGAGGAGACTGTTCTGGATCTGATGCGGACTGTAGGATTGGCGGAGCGTCTCTATAACGCCTATCCCCACGAGCTGGACGGAGGTCGCCGTCAAAGAATCGGCATCGCCCGGGCTCTGGCCCTGCAGCCGAAGCTCATCGTCTGCGACGAGCCCGTGTCCGCGCTGGATGTATCCATTCAGGCACAGATTTTGAACCTGCTGCAGGATCTGCAGAAGGAACGAGGGCTGACCTATATTTTTATTACCCACAATCTTTCTGTAGTCAACCATATCGCGGATGAAATCGCGGTCATGTATCTGGGCAGCATCGTGGAGAAGGCGTCGGTAGAGGAGCTCTTTGAAAATCCCCTTCATCCTTATACGCAGGCATTACTCTCTGCTATCCCTGTACCGGAGATTCATGAGGCCCGCAAAGAAGCAGTGATTCAGGGCGAGGTTGTATCACCGATTAATCTTCCCGACGAATGCCGTTTCTATAAGAGATGCCCGAACCGCTGCGATGCCTGCAAGAACGGCGTGCCTGAGCTTCGGGAAGTGAGCCCCGGACATTTTGTAGCCTGTACAGCGTGCAAATAGCAAAATACAGATGTATAAGGCAGGAGGTAGACATATGAGGTTTGTCAATTTTGGTTCTTTGAATATTGACTATACATTCATCGTAGACAAGATTGTCTGCGCCGGACAGACCATATCC
>CAVKIR010000005.1:0-16283 GCA_963656395.1 Prevotella sp. CAG:279 | reverse complement strand
ACCATTCATTCCTGTATAGGGCCGCCTTTGCGAGCCATCATGGACTGGCTGGCGTTTGTACAGTAACGTCTCTTTCGGAATTTAAAAATACTACTTGACATTCTCCATCCTTTCATGGTATAAATAACAAGTACGTTTGACATAGGGGATTGGTCAAATGGCATGACAGGGGTCTCCAAAACCCTTAGTGGGAGTTCGATTCTCTCATCCCCTGCTGAATGAAGCCCGAAAGCATATTGCTTTCGGGCTTTTCTTTACCTTAACTCTATTCGTTCCATCACTACAATATCTTCAGATATCTACTCCCCAAACGTCACCACCAGATCCCGCTCCCCGATGATGCCGGAGAAGAGGCCGGTGAGGAGCTTTTTGGTCTGGGTCTTGGCCTCCGACTTCAGGCTGTCGAAGTCTACATTCTTCTCGACGTCCTCCTTGGCGACGCTCATGCCGTCCAGGACGTCCGTCTTCTTGCCCCAGTTCAGGATGGCTGCCTTCTCATCAAAGAACTGGATCGAATCGGAATCGATGACCGTCTCCTGTATCTCCACGGCCGGGAGCGTCAGCTGAAGCTCGGAATCTGTAATCTTGATCTCGGCCTGGGAGAGGTCAACGCCGGCCCGCACCTGCGCCCGATAGGTCATGGTGAAGGACTTCTGGGTCAAAAGCGGGATGCTGCCGTCGGAATAATAGACCAGGCCGTTATAGGTGAGCTTCGCCGTGGTCAGCTCGCTGACCACCTCCAGCTTGTCACTGATGAAGCTGCCCGTGATCTCGGGATCCTTCTTCTGGGTCACTTTATCGGTCACGAAGATGACCGCCGCGGCGATCACCACGATCTCGATGAAGTGAAGAATCGTTGACTTTTTCTTAAAATTCCACATAACTTCCCCCTGCTTTTACTCTTTGTGTACCAGTTCCCCGAAGTCCTTCTTCTCGAACTCCTGAATGGAAATATTCTTCTTATTCGGATTCGCATAGACGAAGGTCTTATCTACATTTTCGATATAGTTCTGCATCTTATCGTTCGTGGCACTGATGATGGCCTGGAAGCCAAGACTCCTGATCAGGTCGATACAGCTGGCCACCTTCTCGGCATCCATCTTGGAAAAGGCCTCGTCTAGAACCACCAGACGGATCGTAGGCCGCCTGGACGCCCGGGCGGACAGATTGATGCGGTAGGCCTGGGCGAAGCTGGCCAGAAGGGCGATATAGAGCGGGTTCTGACCCTCGCCGCCGGAATTCTTCTTGATCATCTTGCTGAGGCCGATGACCAGCCGCTGCTCGCCGCCCTCCACGATCTGCTCCATCTCAAAGGAGAGATAGGTCCGGTAATCCGCATATTTTTCCATATTTTTCCTGGTCTCCTCCAGCTCCGCCGCCGTAGCGTTCTCGGGCGGGATGAAGAGATCCAGAAGCTCACGAATCATATGACCGTATTTATTCTCGTGGTTCATAGAAAATAGATTCATCTGCTGATCCATCGACGCAGACAGGGTCGTCGGATCGATATCCAGATCCTCATCCATGAACATATCGTAAAATTCGCCGTCCCGACCCTTGCTGCGGCCGATACGGAACTGGTAGCGATCCTTACCGAAGTCCAGATTCCGGATGATGCGGTTCAGCTCGTCCCGGCGCACATAGGCCTCCCGGATGGCGCTTCGAATCTTGTAGATAAAGTCCTCCTTAAAATGCTCCACCGCGGATTTCGCCTGGGCTGCAGCCTTCTGCTTATACTCCTCCAGCTCGCCGCATTGCAGCTCGGAAAGCAGCTTCTGATAATCGCTGTTGTCCTCGGCAGAGGCGGAGAAATCCCGCTGGGGATGGTTTTTAAGATACGTGCTTCGGACCTCCACCAGAGCACTCTTCTGCTTCTCGCCTTCCTCCGCCGCCTGCTCTATGGCCGCGGCTGTCTCCTCCAGAAGACGCGCGTAGCGGGGATTCTTATACTCTCCGATGTAAGCCTCAAAGGCCTCCTCATCCTTCCGGGAACCACGAAGTACCCGCTCCGCCTCCACCAGCTCCTCATTTTTGCCGGTAAGGCCGGTGCCTGCATTTTCCAGAGAACGCTCCTTATCCCAGATCTGGCGCTTCACCCGATCGAGCTCCTCCTTCACCGCATTCTGCTTCTGTGTAATCTCGGTTCTCTTCGTCTTCAGCTCGTCCACGATGCCGGAGTCCAGCTCTTCCATCCGGCTCCTCAGTTCGGCAAGCTCCTTCTCCTTTCGCTGCTTCTCGTTCACGTCCGCCAGAAGGCTTTGGTACTCCTCGGTCGCATCGGGCAGATATTCATAAGCCAATATCTCGGCTGCCGCCTGTTCTGCCGTCTTGAAGTTCTCAAGCTTCTCCGTCAGCTTCGCAAGCTGGGCGGACAGCTCCTTCTGGCGCTGCTGCTTACTCTTCTCACCGATGTAGGCATGCTTCGTATAATTGTCCGGATTCAGGCGGCGCAGCTGATAATTCTGATACAGGCGGCAGTCCGCCGTCACGCCGATGCGGCATTGTCTCAGTCCTTCGGTATTCTCACATTTGATCACATTTCCCAGAAGATAATCCACATAAGCCTTCACGTAAGCCTCGCCCGCCTTCACCTCCTCGGCCAGCGCACCCGGCTTCACATGCTGCTCTTCCTTCGTCAGACGCTCCGTGTCCACCACGGAGACCCGCCAGTATTTCTTCGGATCCAGGGTCTCGTATACGGCCATGGCGTCCTTCACGTACTTCGGCTCCACGATCAGGGCCAGCTTGTTCCACGCCAGGAAGCCCTCGATGGCGTTGCGCCATTTCTCATCTCGAATCTCCAGCAGATCGGCCAGAATCCGCACCTGCACCCGTTTTCCGAGGCTTTCGTATAGCTGCCGTTCGATCTCCGAGCGGGCAAAGGTCAATTCCTTCGGATAGGAGGTCTTGCCGGAACGAAGCTCGGCAAGCTCGCCTTCGATGAGCTTCGCCTCCTTCTTCAGGCTTCGGCTCTCGGACGCAGCCTCTCGCTGCTCGCCGTCGGCCTCCGCGTGTACCTCCGCCAGGGATTTTCGAAGGCGGGCGATCTCCTCCGCCGTGATTTTTCCACTCTGAAATTTCTCGATATCGTTCAAGGCCTGGTTGGATACACTTTCCACATCTTCCCAGGACTCCAGCTTCCTGCCCAGGGCGTTCCATTTTTCCTCACTTCGGCTCAGGCGGGCATAGGAATCCTCCAGATTGCGCAGCTTTTCTTCCAGAAGGGCGTAGCCGGTGTCGGTGAGCTGGATGTTGATCTCATGGTACTGACGCTCCAGATCCGCTGACTCGCCTTCCGTCTCCTGCTCCTTCTCCTTCAGAAGAGCCAGATCCGCCTGCCACAGTCCCAGCTGCTCCTGGGTCTTCCCGATCTCTTCGCGCAGCTGCAGCACCCGCAGCTTCTCCTGTCGGTAGCCCAGAGCCGCCTGCTTCTCCTGCTCCGCGGCAAAGGCCTGATACTGCTCCTCGATCCGGGTCAGCTCCCGGATTTCTCCCATGGCTGCCTCGATCTTCCGGCACATGCGGCCGTAGAGCTGCACGCTCTCCTGCATGTCCTCGATGTGGATATCCTGCTCCATGCAGATGTATTCTTTTACAAAATCCTCCAGCTTGATATTCATGCGGAAGGGAATCGCCCGCTTGAACAGCCGCGGAAATTTCTCCATATCCAGGCCGCCCAGGTAGACGTCGTAGAGATTCCGGCGGAAGCGCTCGTTATTCGAGGTATAAAAGTATTCCTCTCTTTGGAAATGCTTTTGCAGATAGTCCCGCACCTCTCCGGTGGTCATGGTACGCTCCCCGGTGCGATAAGCCCCCGGGATCATGCAGCCCTTATGCCAGAAAAAGAGGCGTCCTATCTCATTCGTGGCGGTGTCCACGTCGAAAACCACGCCGATGCACTCCTGCTCCTTCGTGGCGCTTTGCTCCATTTCCAGCACGATGGTGGAGGAAAAATTCCGATTTCTCCGATAGGAAATCTGGTTATTTTCTCCGATGTTGATCATGCCCCGCAGGTACTCAATGAGGCTTCGGTCGGAATCGTCCGCCGCCGCCTTGTTAAAGAAGCCCCGCCCGTCCGTATTCGCATACAGGACGATCTGCAGGGCATCGATGACCGTGGACTTGCCGCTTCCGGAATGTCCGGTAAAAAAGTTGATGCTCTCATTTAGGCTTAGAACCTTCCGGTCAATGTAATGCCAGTTGTTGAGCCCGATTTTCGTAAATATTTTATAAGCCTGTGTCTGCTGTTCCATCTGCCGACTCCTCTTCTGTCTCCTCGAATGTATGTATGAGCTCTGCCGCGTCCTCCCTTGGAAGCGCCAGATTCACGCTGGGATAAATCAGAATTCTGCAGGACTCTCCCTGCTCCTCCAGTCCGTCTAAAAGCTCCACCATCTGGTACTTCCGAAGGGCTGCGAAGGCGCGCTTCTGCTCCGTGATCGAGGGAAGCGCCCGCACCAGCCGGAATTCACCCAGCTTCCCGTTCAGCTCGCCCACCGTGGTGAAGGCCTGGGTGCTGTTCGACACCGCCGCCATCTTCTCATCGTAGATCAGCTTCAGAAGCAGCAGATACAGGGTCGTCAGCTTGGTCAGGCGCTCGCCCTGCTTCTCCGCTCCCTGAATGTAAATAATTCCCAGTTCGTCATTTTGCTGTATCGTAATGCCGGCCACCGCAAAGTATTCCTTTAAAAATGCCATATGGTCGGCGCAGAATTCATACGCCCGGTCGGAGGCCATCCGGCCGCTCTTTTTATCGAATTTCCGATCCAGCAGGAAGGTCTGGGAGAAAAGCCTCCGTATGACCTCCTGCAGGGTTTCCTGTTCCAGGGTGTTCCATTCCTTATATTGTTCCAACATCTCGCGATCCTAATTCTCTTTCTCTCTAATTTCCGTGCTTATAATAGAATCCTGCTTTGCAGGCTTCTCCGCCTGCGGTGCATAGAAAAATGCCATCTTCGGGTAGCTGTATGTGCCGTCCTCCAGCTGCTCCTCCTGCACCACCACCCGGTAGGGACTGCCCCGCCGCATGGACAGGTCGTAGGCCAGAATCAGCTTTTCGAAGTCCGCATCGTCCTTAAGGCGGATGTGCTCGGTCTCCAGCACGCCCTCCTCCATATGGGCTCCGATGAAGTCCTCGATATCCCTTCCGGTATAGCGGTGACGAATCCGGTTCATCTCCAGAATTTCTTCCCGGGACAGCTCTTCTGCCTGCTCCTCCTCGGTCAGATCCTCCTCGAAGCGCTTTTTACGCCGCTGCCGATACAGGGGCTGTTCGCTCAATACCGAGAGACCGCCAAGCTGCAGACGCTCCGCCACCTGCGCGATCTTACTCATCTGCTCCTCCGGATCCTGCTCGGCTCCCAGATGGTTCAGAAGCTGCACCAGCAGGCCGTGGCGCTCCGTCTCATCGCTTAAGAGATAATTCAGGCGGCTCACCGTGGCCCGGATGTATTTGCTGTGCTCCCGGTCCATATTCGCGATGCGGTGCTCGATGTCGTCGAAGCCGCGCTCGATCTGATCCACCAGATCCAGCATCTCCCCCTCCTGCTCCGGGGCCACATCCGGCTCCTCCCGAAGCTCATGCAGGCAGCGCTTAATATCCATCTTGTAGATGTAGAAATTGTCGCTGGTCTTCAGGATGTGATACTTTTGCTGCACCACGGTCTCTACGTAGCCGTCCAGATGCTCCTTTAAGAGATTCTTATAATCCTTTTGCTCCAGCAGGCGCTCGAAAAATTTATCCATGTTATGCAGCATGTCCTGAAGAGCCTTATTGAGCTTCTTCGTATTCACCAGGGCTGTCCTTAGCATGGACAGGTTTTTCCGCCGATCCTTTTGGAAGGAAAAGAGGGTGGCGTACACGTTCTGGATGTAAATGGACGTCTCCTCCATCTGCTCATTCACCAGCCGGTCGAAGGCGTCGAGCAGCACCGCCGCGTAATCGGGAATGACGATGTTTACCGTCATCGTGGTATAATCCTCCACCCGCCGCAGCCACTTATGACGCAAAAGCCAGCTTAGGATACGCCCCGGCAGGGCGCTTTTTTCCTCCTCCTCGGTCTCGTCCTCCTCCCGTTCGAACTTCCAGGAGGCTTCCCGGCACATGTCCGTCAGGATCTGGGCGCAGGCCTCTTTACTCAGGAAATAATTGTTGTATTGGTATTCGTCGTTGATGGCCAGCAAAGCCTCGATGTACACGTCCCGGTTTCCCGAGCGGAACAGGCTCCAGAATTCTGCCGGTATCTCATATAAAAACTGCACGTTGTTCTCCTTTATAGCTGAGCGGTGATCTGGTCGGCGATCATTTCCGCCGGCTCCCGCTTTCCGTTTTTCTCCCACTGAATAAAGACGTTCAATAGCGCCCCGCCGTAGAAATAGAGCTCGTAAACCGGGATTTTATAGTGGGGCATAATGCGCTTGATCATGTAGTCGTTCATGGCGTCCTGGATGATGTAGTGGAGCTTCGCGTCCACCAGCTTCAGGATGAATGAGGCGTACCGGTCAAAATATTTCAGGGCGTGGATGATGCTGCTCCGCTCGTGGAAACGGCCCACCTGCTCCTCCCGGCATTCGCGGATATAGCCCGCCACAATCTCATGGAAGAAATCGGTCAGGGCCTCCTCCTTGGTCTCATAATAATGATAGAAGGTCACCCGGGACACGCCGGCCCTTTTTACGATGTCCGACACCTTGATTTTCTCATAGTCCTTTTTATTCATCAGGGCAAAAACTGCCTCGCCGATGCACATGCGGGTGAAGCGGGTTCTTTTATTGTGATTTTTGGAAAATAGATTCAAACTGTTCTCTCCTGTCTGAGTTCCATCCGTTAAAAACAAAAATCTGTATGTGCGGGAATTTCTGCACATACAGATTTTATTATAGCATAGATTTCGAGTTTCGCAAAGCGGTGAGTTGGAGCTTTCCGTTATGGCTGTGCCTCCACCCGGGCTTTCGGTTCCGGGGCCGCTTTGCTTTTTATGGTTCCCAACTTCCGGAAGCGCTCGTAGCGATGCTCTGCCAGTTCCCGGCCGCTTAATCTGTCATATTTTTCCAGAAAATGAAGTAACTGGCGTTCCAGCGGCCCTGTCACCTGGTAGAGGTTTTCCTCTGTGAAATGCTCCGGCTCCGGGAAGACCTGCTCCACGACGCCTGCTTGCTGCAGATCCGCCGCGGTCAGGCGCATGCACTCCGCCGCGTGCCGGGCACGCTTGCTGTCCTTCCAGAGGATGCTGGCGAAGCCCTCCGGGGAGAGGATGGAGTAGACGGAATTCTCCAGCATCCAGACCTCGTTGGCCACGGCCAGAGCCAGCGCGCCGCCGCTGCCGCCTTCGCCGATGATGATGGTGAGAACCGGTACTTTCAGGGCGGACATTTCGTAGATGCTGCGGGCGATGGCTTCGCCCTGTCCCCGCTCCTCGGCGTCGATGCCACAAGCCGCGCCCGGGGTGTCCACAAAGCAAAGCACCGCGCGGCCGAACTTTTCTGCCTGCCGCATCAGGCGCAGGGCCTTGCGGTAGCCGTCAGGAGAACACATGCCGAAGTTCCGGTCCTTTTCCTGGGAAATGACCGTGACGGGACGACCGAAGAAAGTGGCGATGCCGCCCAGAATGGCCGGATCGTCTGCGAAGAGACGGTCGCCGTGGAATTCGTAGAAATTCTCGAAGAGCGCGGCAAGGTAGGCGTGGCTGCGGGGGCGCTTTTTGTCGCGGGAGAGCTGGACGCAAGTCCAGGGGGGGTTGTCTGACTTGGGCCATTTTTCTGTATCTGAATCAGCCCTTTGTATCTGTTTGTCCGTAACTTTTCGCACTTGCTGCCCTTCCTGCTGTGTTTCTGTTACCGCATTGCCCTCGCCCGCTGCCCGATGCATCCGTAAAATGTCGCTGAGCGTCTTTTTCAGCTCATCCCGCTCCACAATCCGATCTACGAAGCCATGCTCCAGCAGAAACTCTGCCCGCTGGAAGCCCTTGGGCAGCTTCTGTCCGGTGGTCTGCTCGATGACCCGCGGGCCCGCGAAGCCAATCAGTGCTCCCGGCTCCGCCAGGATGATGTCGCCCTCCATGGCGAAGCTGGCGGTGACGCCGCCGGTGGTGGGGTCTGTGAGAACCGTGATATAGAGAAGGCCTGCGTCGGAATGGCGGCGGATGGCGGCGCTGGTCTTCGCCATCTGCATCAGGGAGATGATGCCCTCCTGCATCCGCGCTCCGCCGGAGCAGGTGAAGAGCACCAGCGGCAGCCTTTCCCGCGTGGCCCGCTCAGCGGCTCGGGTGATTTTTTCCCCCACGGCCTCGCCCATGCTGGCCATGAGGAATCGTCCATCCATAACGCCAAGCACAGCCTCTTCCCCGCCGATACGGCATTTCCCAGTGACGATAGCCTCCCGGAGTCCGGTCTTCAGGCGGGTGGCCGCCAGCTTCTCTTCGTAGCCCTCATAGTCCAGCGGATTGCCACCGGCCAGATCCCTATCCCACTCCTCGAAGCTACCCACGTCGGCCACGCGGCCGATCCGCTCCCAGGCGGAGACCCGGAAATAGCCTTTGCATCTGGGACACCGGTAATAATTTTTCCGGACGTCCTCGGATACGATGGCCCTGCCACAGAAATTGCATTTGGACAGGAGGCCTTCGGGGACCTCAGGACGGCGGCCCGCGCCGCCTTTCCATGTGCGCTTATTCGTCTTTTTAAATACGTGATCCAGATTCATACGCTAGCCCCTTGCTTCTCTTTCGTTAATAAATTCAATATCCACATTTCCCTTTCGGAAATCCGAATCCTCCAGGATTCCGTACTGGTAATTCACATTGGTGTCCACGCCCTCGATGATGACCTCGCCCAGGGCGCTCTCCATCTTCCGGATGGCCTCGTCCCGGGTTCTGGCCCAGACGCTGATTTTCGCGATCATGGAATCATAGTAAGGCGGAATCGTGTACCCGCTGTAAATGGCGGAATCGATGCGGACGCCCTTGCCGCCCGGCAGATGAAGTCCTGTCACCGTGCCCGGACAGGGCCGGAAATTCTCTTCCGGCTTCTCGGCGTTGATGCGGACCTCGATGGAATGGCCGCTTACCTGCACCTGCTCCTGGGTGTAGCTAAGCTTCTTCCCGGCGGCAATGCGAATCTGTTCCTTGATGAGGTCGATGCCTGTGATCCACTCGGTCACCGGATGCTCCACCTGGATACGCGTGTTCATTTCCATGAAGTAGTAATTTCCATTCTTTTCCAGCAGAAATTCGATGGTTCCGGCGTTCACATAGCCTGCTGCCTTCGCTGCACGCACGGCGGTCTCGCCCATTTCCCGGCGCAGTTCTTCGGAAAGGGCTATGCTTGGGGCCTCCTCAATCATCTTCTGGTGATTCCGCTGAATGGAGCAGTCCCGCTCGCCCAGGTGAATCACATGACCGAAGCTGTCCGCCAGGATCTGGAATTCGATATGCCGCGGGTGGGTAATAAAGTGCTCAATATACATGGAATCGTCGCCAAAGGCCTGCCGGGCTTCGGTCTGGGCCAGCAGAAAATTCTGCTCGAATTCGTCGGAATTTTCCGCCACCCGCATGCCTTTCCCACCGCCTCCGAGGGCCGCCTTAATCATGACCGGATAACCGATACGGGCCGCTTCCTCCGCGCCTTTTTTCGGGTCGTGAATGGCTTCTTCCGTACCCGGAATCACCGGAACGCCAGCCGCCACCATGGTGTTGCGGGCCTCCTGCTTGTTTCCAAGCTTCGCAATCACGTCAGAACCGGGGCCGATGAAAATGATGCCGCATTTCTCGCAGAGTTCGGCGAATTTACTGTTCTCCGACAGTAGCCCAAAGCCCGGATGTATGGCGTCCGCGCCGGAAATAATCGTGGCGCTGATGATTTTCTCCATGGAGAGATAACTGTCAGCCAGGGACGCCGGGCCGATGCAGACGGCCTCGTCCGCCAGTTTGGCGTGCAGGGCCTCCCGGTCAGCCTCGGAATAGACGGCCACGGTCTCGATGCCCATTTCCCGGCAAGCCCGGATGATACGCACCGCGATTTCGCCGCGGTTGGCTACCAGAACTTTTCTAATCATATGAAACTCCTCACCCAATCATAAAAGTTAGCTCAGCTTTTACTACGACCTTACCATCCACACTGGCAATGGCCTCGCCCACGCCCACCGGACCTTTCCGTTTGATAATGCGGGTCTCCAGGCGCAGCTTGTCACCAGGCACTACTTTTCCCTTGAATCTGCATTTGTCGATGGCTCCGAAGTACGCCGTCTTGCCCTGATTTTCCGGCAGGGACAGAATCGCCACTGCGCCCACCTGAGCCAGGGCTTCCACGGTCAGCACGCCGGGCATCACCGGTTCCCGGGGAAAATGGCCCGCGAAGAAGTCCTCCCGGTAGCTGACGCATTTATAACCCACGGCATACTCACCGGGCTCGTAATCTTCGATGTAATCCACCAGTAATAATGGATGACGGTGCGGAATGATTTCTTTGATCTGGTTGATATCCAAATGGTTCATCTCTTACGCCTCCTCGATGCAAAACAGCGGCTGGCCGTACTCCACAGCCTCCGCGTTCACCACGCAGACCTCCCGGACGACGCCGTCGCAGTCGCTGGTGATCTCGTTCATCAGCTTCATGGCCTCCACGATACCGACAGTCTGACCTTTTTTCACGAAATCGCCGACTTTTACGAAGGGTTCGGCGTCCTCGGAGGGGGCGGCGTAGAAAATGCCGACCAGAGTGGAAGTAATTGTTTTTGCCAGTTTCCGCGCTGCATCCACATCTGCTTCGTTCGTCGCTGCACCCGACGCACTATTTATCTGTATTTTCTGCTTCTTCTTTTCCAGTTTTATCTTCGTCCCATTCTGATCATAGACGAAGCTGTCCAGACTGGAAGCCGAAACGCTGTCAATTAACTTTAAGATATTTTCAAATTCCATTTCCCATATCCTCCTACGCCTCATACTTCTTCAGAAGCAGGCTGGCATTATGCCCGCCGAAGCCCAGCGAGTTGGTCAGCGCCCAGCGCACCTCTTTTTCCACCGGCGCGCCAATAGCGTAATTCAGGTCGCACTCCTCATCGGTCTCCCGGGTTCCCACGGTCTGGTGGATGTAATTCTCCTCCACTGCCTTTACGCAGACCACGCATTCCACGCCGCCTGCCGCGCCCAGAAGATGGCCAATCATGGACTTGGTGGAATTCACCACTACATGCTTCGCCGCGTCGCCAAAGGCCGCCTTGATGGCACGGGTCTCGTAGAGATCGTTGTGGTGGGTGGCGGTTCCGTGGGCGTTGATGTAGTCCACCTCCGACGGCTCTGCGCCACCCTCTTTCATGGCCAGCTCCATGGCCTTAGCCGCGCCGCTTCCGTCCTCGCAGGGGGAGGTAATATGGAAAGCGTCAGCAGTTGCGCCGTAGCCGACCAGCTCCGCATAGATACGCGCGCCGCGCTTTCTCGCATGCTCCAGCTCCTCCAGAACGACGATACCCGCGCCCTCGCCCAGCACAAAGCCACTGCGCTCCTTATCAAAGGGAATGGAAGCGCGGGCCGGATCGGTCGAAGTGCTCAGCGCCGTCAGGGCCTGAAAGCCCGCCACGCCGCTGGGGCAGATGCAGCTCTCCGCGCCGCCTGCCAGCATGATGTCCGCGTCGTCGTACTGAACGGCCCGGAAGGCGTCGCCGATGCAGTGGGTGCCGGAGGCACAGGCCGTGGCCACATTGGTACATTTGCCACGGAGGCCCAGCTGGATGGAGATATTGCCAGTGGCCATGTTGGAAATCATTTTCGGGATCATCAGGGGCGCTACCCGTTTTACCTGTCCCTGTAAAATCTTTCCATAGGCCAGTTCCTCCGTCTCCAGGGAACCGATGCCCGAACCCACGATAACGCCTGCGCGGAAGGGATCCTCCTGCGCCATATCAAGCCCTGCGTCCGCAAATGCCTCTCTGGCCGCCGCCACCGCATACTGGGAAAATGGCTCCATCCGCTTCGCCGCTTTCGGATCCATCCGCTGGCTCGCGTCGAAATTTTTTACCTCCGCCGCCAGTTTTACCTTAAAATTTTCTGTATCAAAACGGGTAATCTCACCGATTCCTACCCGGCCCGCCCGGATTCCCTGCCAGAATTCCGGAACCGTATTGCCGATGGGTGTCACTGCGCCCAGGCCCGTTACAACCACTCGTCTTTTCATATGAAATAGTACTCCTTTATTTTACATCACCATGCCGCCGTCCACATTCAGCACCTGCCCGGTAATATACGCAGCGTCATCGGAAGCCAGAAAGGCCGCCGCCTTCGCCACCTGCTCCGGCTGGCCGAAATGTCCCATGGGAATCTTCGCGCTGGTCTGCTCCCGGATTTTGTCGCTTAGTTTACCAGTCATATCAGTCTCAATAAAGCCCGGCGCAATGGCGTTCACTGTGATGCCGCGGCTGGCCAGTTCTTTCGCCGCCGTCCTGGTCATGGCGATAACACCCGCCTTGGACGCCGCGTAGTTGGTCTGGCCTGCGTTGCCGACAATGCCGACGACCGAAGCCATATTGATGATGCGGCCTGACCGCTGTTTCAGCATCTGCCGGGACACGAAGCGCATGGTGTGAAAGGTTCCCTTCAGGTTCGTGTCGATGACGGCGTCAAATTCTTCTTCTGACATTTTCATCAGCAGATTATCCCGGGTGATACCTGCATTGTTCACCAGAATGTCGATCCGCTTATATTTCTCCAATACGCCGCTTATCAGCTGCTCGCAGACCTCGTAATCGGCCACATTACACTGCCAGGCCTCCGCCTGACCGCCTGCCGCCTGGATGGCCCGGACAGTCTCGGCTGCCGCCGACTCCGACCCGTTATAATTAACAATGACAACGGCTCCCTTTGCCGCCAGTTCCGTGGCGATGGCCCGGCCGATTCCACGGGACGCGCCTGTCACCAATGCGATTTTTCCTTCTAAATACATGCTGTTTATCTCTTTCTTATGGCACTTTCCGCTTTCCGCAGCTGCCTTTCTTAAACTTCCATCTGACCTCGTTTTCCTGTTTCTACTGCGCCAGATTTTCCATATCTTCCCATGTAGCCACGTTATAGACACGTACATCCGGATTGATTTTTTTCAAAAATCCGGCCAGCGTCCGCCCCGGCCCGATTTCCACAAAGGTATCCGCGCCGTCCGCAATCATGGCTTCGACGCTCTGCTGCCAGCGCACCGGGGAGGCTATCCCTTTCGCCAAAAGCGGCGCGATTTCCGCCGGGTCTGTCACCTTTGCCGCGGTCACATTTGCGTAGTAAGGTACTTCTAACTCACGGAATTCCACGGTCGAAAGTTCCTGGGTCAGCTCCTCTCCCGCGCTCTTTAGGAGTGGGGAATGAAAGGGGCCGCTGACCTTCAGCGGGACCACCCGTCTGGCTCCAGCTGCTTTCAGCTTCTCTGCCGCCAGCTCCACCGTCGCTGTCCTGCCAGTAATTACAATCTGGCCCGGACAGTTATAATTGGCTATCGTCACGTCCGCCATGTCGGCAATCACGTCTTCGATGACCGCCGTCTCCATACCCAGCACCGCGCACATGGCACCCTCACCCGCCGGAACCGTGTTCTGCATCAGAAGGCCGCGCTTTCGCACCAACCGTATGGCGTCCAGCGCGCCCATGCCGCCCGCCACAGCGATGGCCGCGTACTCGCCGAGGCTCAGGCCCGCCGTCATATCCGGCTTCCGGCCCCGCGCCCGAAGTTCCTGCGCCATAGCCAGACAGGCCGTCACCAGACAGGGCTGGGTGTATTCTGTCTGATGGATTTTCTCATTTTCCGCAAAGCAGGTGGCCTTCAGGTCGAAATCCAGCGCTGCGTCCGCCTCGTCAAAAAGCTGTCTCGCAAGCGCACTGTTCTCATAGAAATCCTTCGCCATCCCGGCCTTCTGGGCTCCCTGACCTGGGAACATCCACACGGTCTTACTCATACTGCGCCGCTCCCTTTAACACTTTCCCGGTCTCCGCCATGATATTTTCAATCACCTCTTTGCAGGGAAGCTCGTCCTTTACAAGGCCTGCGATCTGGCCGGACATGACGCTTCCGTTCTTCACATCACCCTCGATGACGGCTTTTCGAAGACCGCCCAAAGTCAGCATTTCCAGCTCCTCCGGGGTGGCTCCCGCCGCCTCCAGCTCCAGGTATTTCTTCGTCATCTCATTGCGCAGCGCCCGGACCGGATGACCGGTGGTCCGGCCTGTGACGCGGGTGTCGATATCCCGTGCCTTCAGCACCTTCTCCTTGTAGTTCGGATGCACCTGGCACTCGGTGGTGGCCACAAAGCGGGTGCCCATCTGCACACCCTCCGCGCCCAGCATCAGAGCCGCCGCCACGCCTCTGCCGTCGGCGATGCCGCCTGCGGCGATGACTGGAATCTCCACCGCGTCCACCACCTGGGGCACCAGCGCCATGGTCGTGCTCTCGCCCACATGGCCGCCGGACTCGCAGCCCTCGGCCACCACGGCGTCCGCGCCGCAGCGCTCCATGCGCTTCGCCAGGGCCACGGAGGCTACCACAGGAACGACTTTGATGCCCTTTGATTTCCAGAGCTCCATGTATTTCTCCGGGTTGCCTGCGCCGGTGGTGATCACGGCTACGCCCTCCTCGGCGATGACCTGCGCCACCTGAGCCGCGTAGGGGCTCATCAGCATCACATTGACGCCGAAGGGCCTGTCGGTACGCTTCTTGGTTTCCCGAATCTGCTCCCGCACCCATTCCGCCGGGGCGTTGGCCGCGCCGATGATACCAAGGCCGCCCGCCTTGGACACGGCTGCCGCCAGATGATATTCCGCCACCCAGGCCATGCCGCCCTGGATGACCGGATATCGGATTCCCAGTAACTCTGTGATTCTTGTCTGCATATACTCTACCTTTCTTTCACGAAATGTACCTGTTCCATCTCTGACCAATTACCTTTTTTACTTGTGGCTCTCGATGTAGTTTGCAACGTCCTTCACAGTCTCCAGCTGCTCCAGATCCTCCGACGGGATCTCCATATCGAACTCCTCCTCCAGCGCCATGACCATCTCAAACAGGTCCAGGGAATCGGCTTTCAGATCCTCCTTGAAGGACGCCTCCAGGGTTACATTCTCCTCGTCCACATTCAGGTTTTCCGCTACAATTTTTTTAATCTGCTCTAACATTTTCATTTTCTCCTTTTGTTTTAAAAATTGGTTCGGGTGTCAAAACACCCGAACTTTTGGTTACGCTTTACGCCACTCGGTCACTGCAGCGCTCCAGGTGAGGCCGCCGCCGAACCCGGCCAGCACCAGCTTTTCGCCGGGTTTCAGTGCCCCGCTCCGGTTCAGTTCATCCAACAGGATGGGAATAGAAGCCGATGAAGTATTGCCGTAGCGCTGCAGATTTATGGGGAATTTTCCGATGGGCTCGTTAAGCCTTCTGGCTACCGCCTCCACGATGCGCCTGTTCGCCTGGTGCAGTACATAATGGGAAATGGCTTCGCGGCCCAGGCCGTTTTTCTCCAGCACCTCTTCGACGACCTGCGGAACCCTGCGGACCGCGAATTTGAATACGGCCTGACCATCCATTTCCATGTAAGAACTGCCCTCCGGCCTCGCTGCTTCTCTGGCTGTCTGAAATGGGCTAAAGCCCTGTCGGCTCCGCAGGGTCAGTGCCCCACCTGCCGCGCCGTCGGAATAGGCTGCCGGGAGAAAGGGTGTTCCTTCCTCTGCGCTCACCACCACGGCTCCGGCCCCATCTCCGAAGAGAATGCAGGTGCTCCGGTCCGTCCAGTCCGTCACCTTCGACAGACATTCACTTCCGACGATCAGCGCCTTTTTCACGAAGCCCGCTGCCATATAGGCGCTCACGGTATGCCAGGCCGCCACGAAGCCGCTGCAGGCCGCGTTCAGGTCGAAGCACTGGGCCTTCCCGGCCCCGATGGCTGCCTGTACCTCGCAGGCGGTGCAGGGCATGACACGGGTCGGCGAGATGGTGGATACCACTATCAGCTCCAGCTCCGCCGCATCCACTCCGGCGTCCATAAGTGCCCGCCTGGCTGCCTCCGCCGCCAGGGATACACAGGTCTCCTCCGTCGCGACGCGCCGCTCCTCTATCCCGGTCCGCTCCCGAATCCACCCGTCGCTGGTCTCCACCAGCCCCGCTATTTCCTCGTTCGTCACAACCCTCCCCGGCACACACGCGCCGGTACCTTTGATAATTCCAATCATGGGTGTCATACGTTCCTTTTACTTTCTGAATTTGCTGTTTGGTGGTAACTGTTCAGTACCTTCACAGTTACGAATGCAAAATCCATGAGAATCGGCTCC
>CAVKIR010000004.1:0-17833 GCA_963656395.1 Prevotella sp. CAG:279 | reverse complement strand
ACTTATTACTGGAAATAGGCACGATTCTGTGATAGAACGGCACAAATACTTTTGACAAAAACACTTTACAAAAAAGTACACTTTTCTGCAAACGAAATCTCACCCGTCTACTCCCCCGCAATCACCTTTTCAATCCCGCGCATCTCGGCCGCCGTGTCCGTGAAGGAGCTCCAGTAGCTGCCGATGATCTTGTCACCGGCGGCCAGGCAGTAGAGGTCTAAGAGGGCGTCGTGCATACCGGCCACGGAATTGCGGTCGATGGTGCGGGAGGGATTGCTGATGATTTTCCCCGGGAAGCGGCTGCGGAGCAGATCCTCCTCGCTCTGGTCGTCGGTGGCCAGGAAGAACCGGGTCTCCGGGTGCTCAGTCAGCTCTTTTTCCATCTCAGCGATGAACTGTTCCGTGGTACTCTTGCCCATGGAAACCGCATTGTCGGTGCGGCGGATATGGACGCCCACACAGCGGGGCGCGAAGTCCTTTGTAAAGGCGTCGATGCGCTTCTGCAGAGCAGCGGTAGGCACGAAGAGAGAATAATCCCTCGTCGGATCGAAGCGCTCGCAGGTGAAGATATAGATCCGCTTTTTCAGCTTCTGATAGAAATCCTCGTTCAGGCTTTCGCCTGTCTTATTTCTCCGTATGTCATCATCTCCGAAGCGCTGGTTCGCAGAAAACTGGTAATAAAGCTTTCTGGGGTCCTTTAGAGAGCGAATATTGATAAGGGTGATATCCGGTTCCCGGATGGGCAAAAACAGATCCTCGAAAGCAGAATTCAGCTCCGGATTCAGATACCAGAGGATGACCAGCTTCTCCTTTCTTCGTTTTGCGAGTGCCATCGCAGAACAAATCACGCGCATCCTATTGCATAAACCGCCGGAAGGTTGTATGATTAACATAGTATACCCTGCCGTAGCTGCGGACCGTTCCCGGAACAAAACAGCCACGGTTGCCTTTCATTTTAATTGATAGGTTTGATGATAGAACTAACGCGGTTATTATAGCATTCTGCCGGAATGCACACAAGGGAGAACTTATGAAGCCACAGAAAATAAAGAATCTGTTTTTGAGACAGAGCTATCAGGATGCCTGGGAGGAGTATGAAAAATCCCTGACCAGGAAATACTTTATCCATTGGGATTATGTGATTCTGACCGCCTCCAATGAGGAGCAGGCGGAGGCTTACCAGGCGCAGATCGACGCCAGACTGGAAGCCGGAAGATTACCGAAGGAGACCATTTACCGGGTGCTGCCCGATCCGGACGGCAAGCGGGTCGGCAGCGGCGGCGCCACCTTTCATGTGATGAAATACTTAAGCGAGCAGGGGGAGGGCGCGGATTTCTTTCGGGATAAGCGGATTCTCGTGATTCACTCCGGCGGAGATTCCAAGCGGGTACCCCAGTATTCGGCCTGCGGAAAATTATTTTCACCGGTGCCCAGAGAGCTGCCGGACGGACGCCGCTCGACGTTATTCGATGAATTTATGATCGGCATGGCAGGCATGCCGTCCCGCTTCAAGGAGGGTATGCTGGTGCTCTCCGGCGATGTATTGCTTTTATTCAATCCGCTGCAGATCGATTTTACCTTCCACGGCGCAGCTGCCATTTCCATCAAGGAGGATGTGGATACGGGCAAGGACCACGGTGTCTTCCTGGGAAATGCAGACGGCTATGTGGCCAATTTCCTGCACAAGCAGAGCGAGGAGCGCCTGCGCACGCTTGGCGCGGTCAATGAGCACGGCGCGGTGGATCTGGATACCGGAGCTATTATGCTGGACTGCGATCTGCTGGAAAGCCTGTTCTCCCTGATTGGTGAGAACGGGAAAATCGTTCCGGAGAAATACAATCGCTTTGTCAATGAGAAGTCGCGCATCAGCTTCTACGGGGACTTCCTGTATCCGCTGGCGTCCGAGTCCACGTATGAGCAGTTCCTGAAGGAAAAGCCCGAGGGCGAATTCTGTCCGGAACTGGAAGCCTGCAGGAAGGAGCTCTGGGAAGCGCTGCATCCCTATTCCCTGAAGCTTCTGTGTCTGTCCCCGGCACAGTTTATTCATTTCGGGACGACCCATGAGCTCCTGAAGCTTGTAACCGAGGATATCGACAACTACGAATTTCTGGACTGGAAGCGCCAGGTGCTGGGCGTGGAGGAGTCGGAGGGATCAAACGCCTACAGCAACAGCTATATTGAGAAGCATACGAAGATAGCGGAGTCTTCTTATATAGAAGACAGCTATATCTACGACGGCAGCGAGGTGGGTGAGGCCTGCGTGATCTCGGCAGTGACCCTGCGGGGGGAGCGAATCCCGGCAGACACAGTGCTGCACGGCCTGAAGCAAAAAGACGGCCGGTTCGTGGTGCGGGTCTACGGCGTACAGGATAATCCGAAGGTGACGCTGGAGGACGGCGGTGCGTTTTTGAACAGCACCTTACCGGATTTCCTGGGAAATGCGAATATGCAGACGGATGACCTCTGGACGAACGCGGAAGGTCCTCATTACCTCTGGAACACGAAGCTCTATCCGGTGTGTGACACCATCGAGGATGCGGTGGCAGCGGCCGGGAAGGTTCTGGCCATCGCGGACGGCACGGCAGACGAGACAGTGTGCGGCTGGTATCGCAGTCAGAAGCGCCTGAGTCTTCAGGAGAGCTTCGAAGAGGCTGATGTGAAGGAAATCACCGCATGGCAGGCGAAGCTGGGCACTCACGTGAGAGTTGCCAGATTTTTACAGATGCTGGAGGGGCGAAAAAGCATCGAGGAGACCCGGGCGGTCTTCGGCGAGCAGGGCGTGACGGCTTCCCAGGTGGAGAAGCTGCGAGCCATCGCGGAGCAGTCCGATTTCAGTATCCGCATGCGTATCTATTATTATTTATCGAAAATGACGACGGGTCAGGTGAGCGAGGATCTGGAAAATCAGTGCTTCCGCTACATCTGCGACAGCCTATACGATGCCAGCATCGGAAAGGCTCCGGCAGAGGAAGCCTATCACATTACCAGAGACGAAGTGAAGGTGGAGCTGCCTATCCGTGTAAACTTCGGCGGTGGCTGGTCCGATACGCCGCCCTATTGCAACGAGCATGGCGGCACGGTGCTGAATGCGGCGGTGAAGCTGAACGGCATTCTGCCCGTGGTGGTGACGGTGAAGAAGATAGACAAGCCCTGTATCGCATTGGCGAGCACCGATTCCGGCGCTTACGATGAGTTCACGGATGTGAAGGTGCTGCAGAGCTGTCGGGATCCCTTCGATACCTATGCCCTGCACAAGGCAGCACTTCTGGCCTGCGGCATCGTGCCCCTGGATCGGGAGGTGACGCTGGAGGAGCTTCTCTCGAAGCTGGGAGGCGGCCTCTATCTGTCCACGGCGGTTATGGGCATTCCCCGCGGATCCGGCCTTGGCACCAGCAGCATCCTGGCGGGCGCCTGCGTGAAAGCCATTTTCGAATACATCGGCAAAGAAGTGACCGAGAATGAATTATATACCCATGTTCTCTGTATGGAGCAGCTCATGAGCACCGGCGGAGGCTGGCAGGATCAGGTGGGCGGCCTGACGGACGGCATCAAGCTGGTGACGACGAAGCCGGGTCTGATGCAGAACATCGAGGTACAGCACCTGCATATCCCGGAGGAGGCTCTGCAGGAGCTGCAGGATCGCTTTGTGCTGATTTACACCGGTCAGCGGCGTCTGGCGCGCAATCTCCTGCGGGAGGTGGTCGGCGGCTATATCGGATCGAACCCGAATTCTCTGGAGGTGCTCTATGAGATTCAGCGGGTGGCCGTCCTGATGAAGTTTGAGCTGGAAAAGGGTAATATCGACGGTTTCGCGGAGCTGCTGGATCGGCACTGGGAGCTTTCCCGGAGACTGGATGGCGGCAGTACGAATACCTGTATCGACCAGATCTTTTTAAGCTGTGAGGATCTGCTGGCGGCCCGGATGATCTGCGGCGCCGGAGGCGGCGGCTTTCTGCAGGCTATCCTGAAAAAGGGCTGCACGAAGGAGCAGCTGCGCGAGAGAATTCACAGTGTATTCCAGGACAGCGGCGTGGACGTATGGGACTGTACGTTAGTATAAGGAGACAGCATTGAAAGTACTACAGATCAATACCATCTGCGGCAGCGGAAGCGTGGGGCGGATCACCGTGGATATCGTACACGCCCTGGAGGCGCAGGGGGATGAGGGAATGGTGGCCTTCGGCCGCCGAACCGCGCCGGAGGGTGTGCCCACGTATAAGTTCGGCACGAACCTGGATATAGGTATCCATGTGCTCTGTACCTTTTTCAAGGGTGAGCACGGCTTTGCTTCGAAGAAGCAGACGGGCAGACTGATCGAGAAGATAAAGGAATACGACCCGGATATCATCCATCTGCACAATATCCACGGCTTTTATCTGGACGTGGAGCAGCTGTTCGGGTATCTCAAAAGCGCCGGAAAGCCGGTGGTCTGGACCCTCCACGATTGCTGGAGCTTCACGGGACATTGCGCCCATTTCGATTACATCGGCTGTATGCGATGGAAGACGGGCTGCGGGCACTGCCCCCAGTACCGGTGCGTGTACCCCTACGCGCTATTCAAAGATAATACAGCGTCCAATCACAGGCGGAAAAAGGCGGCCTTTACGGGCGTACCCTCCCTGACGGTGGTGACGCCCTCCAAGTGGCTGGCAGGTTATGCGCGTCAGTCCTATCTGGGCGCGTATCCGGTGAAGGTGATTCCGAATGGAATTGCGCTGGATAAGTTCCATCCGGTGGATCATGGGCTTCGCGAGCGTCTGGGCTTCACCGGCAAATACATTCTGCTGGGCGTGGCCAGCATGTGGGAGGAGCGAAAGGGTTACGCCTACTTCGAGCAGCTGGCGGATCGACTGAGCGACGAGTATCAGATTATTTTAATCGGTTTATCGAAGCGGAAGATGAAGAAGCTTCACCCGAGGATCCACGGTGTCATGCGGACGAACAGCATGGAGGAGCTGGCAGAGTATTATTCCATGGCGGATGTATATGTGAATACGACTCTGGAGGATACCTTCCCGACCACGAACCTGGAGGCTCTGGCCTGTGGTACCCCGGTGATCACCTTCGCCACCGGCGGCAGCGTGGAATCGGTGGATGAGACCTGCGGCAAGGTGGTGCCGAAGGGCGATATCCAGGCGCTGGAGGCGGCGATCCGGGACATGCGGAGTGAGCCTGACAAAAAGGCAGCCTGCCTTGAAAAAGCCTCTCATTACGATAAGAACGAGCGGTTTCAGGATTATCTGAAGCTCTATGGGGAGCTGCTGTACGAGGAGTAAAAATATGGAAAATCCAAAGGTGTCGATTATCACGACGACCTATAACGATAAAGAGAATCTAAAGAACATCATTGCCCAGGTAAAAAAGCAGGATTACGCGAATATCGAGTATATCATCGTGGACGGCGGCTCCACGGACGGAACGCAGGAGGTCATCGCGGAGGCGGCGGAATATTTCGGGGATCGGTTGAAATGGGTCTCCGAGAAGGACAAGGGCATCTACGACGCCATCAATAAGGGCATCCGCCTGTCCACCGGCGATATCCTGGGCTGCTGCTTCGACCGGTACGCAGGATCGGATGTCATCAGCAAAATGGTGGCCGTCATGGAAAAGGAGGGCACGGACGGCGTCCACGGCGACCTCTATTATATGGAAGGGGACAAGGTGGTGCGCTACTGGCACCAGGGACAGGGAAAGATCCGCTTCGGCTGGATGCCGGGACACCCGACCCTCTATCTTCGAAAAAGAGTCTATGACCGATACGGCCTTTATAAGACGGATTACCGGATCTCGGCAGATTATGAATTTATGATCCGGATCCTGAAGGACGATAGGGTGAAGCTTTCCTATCTGCCGGAGGTGCTGATCTACATGTCCCACGGCGGCACCAGCACGAACAGTCTGGGGGCTTATCTGGCCGGTATGAAGGAGGGACACCGGGCACTGCGGGAAAACGGCGTGCGGTTTGCGTGGTTTACGGATATGTGCCGGACGCTTCGCGTACTTGCACAATTTGTTCAAAAGCGTTAAAATGTGACGTGACACTAAGGCATGCGAAAGTGCAAACATAAGCAGACGTGTCGTGCTTGCACGTAAGCGGCTGTTTATGTTTGTACTTTCATAGGGCGCAGCCCGACAGCGAGATGAAGCGAAGCGGAATCGAGCGCATGCCTGGCCGATTTAGAAAAGGAGACATACCGATGAAATGTCTGGTGATCATCCCCGCCTACAACGAAGAAGAGAACATCGAGCGCGTGGTGGAAAACCTGAAGAATCATTATCCGATGTATGATTACATCATCATAAATGACGGCTCCTCCGACAGCACGGCGAAAATCTGCCGACAGCATGGATACGAGCTGGTGGATCTCCCGGTGAACCTAGGATTGGCCGGCGCCTTCCAGACAGGCCTCAAGTACGCCTATCGGAAGGGCTATGACTATGCCCTCCAGTTCGACGCGGACGGGCAGCACAGGCCGGAATTTATCGCTCCGATGCTGGAGAAGATCGAGGAGGGCTACGATATCGTCATCGCCTCCCGGTTCGTGACCGAGAAGAAGCCCCATTCGATGCGGATGCTGGGAAGCAACCTGATCTCTGCGGCCATGAAGCTGACCACCGGACACCGGGTAAAGGATCCGACCTCGGGCATGCGCCTCTTCAATAAAAAGATGATCGCAGAGTTCGCCCTGAATATGAACTACGGCCCGGAGCCCGATACCATTTCCTATCTGCTGAAGCAGGGAGCTACCATCGCCGAGGTGCAGGCGAAGATGGATGAACGGATCGCCGGGGAGAGCTATCTGAACATGACGAAGTCCATGATGTACATGCTCCGGATGCTGCTGTCCATCCTCTTCATCCAGAACTTCCGGAAGCGCAGGGAGGTGAAGGTTTCATGACACCGATCTTTCGAATCATTCTGATCGTCGTATCGATCTTAAGTACCTGGTATATCCTGAAGAAAATCCGACAGTCCAAGCTGCAGATCGAATATGCGATTTTCTGGATCGTCTTTTCCGGGGTGCTGGTTATCATCAGCCTCTTTCCGTGGCTGGTGAGTCTCTTTACGCGACTTTTGGGCATGCAGCTGCCGGTAAACTTTGTATTCATGGTATTCATCTTCATCCTTCTGGTGAAGCTCTTTATGATGACCATCGAATTGTCCACACTGGAAAATAAAGTAAAAGATTTAACCCAGGAGCTGGCTCTGGCGGAGAAAGAACGCCGAGATGAGCTGCTGGCGAAGGAAGAAAAAAAAGAGGAATCGATAAAGGAGAAATAAAATGAAAAAGATCATTGTAACCGGATGCAACGGACAGCTGGGCCGTGCAGTCAACCAGCAGTATGCGGGAAGCACAGAGTATGAGCTGGTGAATACCGATGTGGCACAGCTGGATATCACGAAGGTAGATAAAGTGCTGGAGCTGGCAAGAGAGGTAAAGCCCTATGCCATCATCAACTGTGCAGCCTATACGAACGTCGATAAGTGCGAGGTGGAGCAGGATCTCGCCTATCAGATCAATGCCGTCGGCGCCCGCAATCTGGCCATCGCGGCGGCAGATACCGGCGCGAAGCTGATGCATATCTCCACGGACTATGTCTTTCCGGGCGATGTGTCGGAGCATCCGCTGACGGAGTTTGATGCGGTAAGTCCCAAGAGCATGTACGGCGCAACGAAGCTGGCAGGCGAGAATTTCGTAAAAGATTTCGCTGGTCAGTACTTTATCATCCGTACCGCATGGCTGTATGGCGACGGTCACAACTTCGCCAAGACCATGCTGAAGCTGGCTGAGAATAACGCGCAGATCGGCGTCGTGATGGATCAGGTGGGAACCCCGACCAGCGCAGTAGAGCTGGCCAAGGCCATCAAGTATCTGCTTCCGACCGACAATTACGGCCTGTTCCACGGCACCTGCGAGGGAGATACGAACTGGGCAGAGTTCGCGGCCACCGTTCTTCGTCTGGCAGGCAGCAAGACCGTGATCGAGCCGATTACCTCCGAGGAGTACAAGCGTCGTTTTCCGAATTCCGCAGACAGACCGGCTTATTCCATCCTGGAGAACTATATGCTGAAGCTGACGACAGACTTCTCCTTTGCTTCCTGGCAGGATGCCATCGAGGTATACATGAAGGAGCTTCTGGCGAAATAGCATTTGCACATAAGAGAAGGAGAGAGATCCGATGACTGGAAATGATATTTTATATCTGGTAATTCCCTGCTACAACGAGGAGGCCGTGCTGCACGAGACCGCGAAGCAGCTGCTGGCGAAGATGAATTCCATGTTCGAGAGAGGGATGATTTCCCGGAAGAGCAAGATCCTGTTCGTAAATGACGGTTCGAAGGACAGGACCTGGGAGATCATCGAAGAGTTACATGCGGCTAACCCCATCTATTCCGGCGTGAAGCTGTCCCGCAATAAGGGGCATCAGAATGCCCTGCTGGCAGGCCTGATGACGGCAAAGGAGAAGGCGGATATGGACATCTCCCTGGACGCCGACCTGCAGGATGACGTGGATGTCATTGATAAGATGGTGGAGAAATATTACGAGGGAAATGATGTGGTATACGGCGTTCGGAGCGCCCGGGATACCGACACCTTCTTTAAGAAATTCACTGCTGAGGGCTTCTACAAGATCATGCAGGCCATGGGTGTGGAGATCGTCTTCAATCATGCCGATTACCGCCTTATGAGTAAGCGGGCTCTGGAGGGACTGTCCGAATTCCGCGAGGTAAATCTCTTCCTGCGCGGCATCGTGCCCCTCATCGGCTACAAGTCCGATATCGTCACCTATGAGCGTCATGAGCGCTTTGCCGGCGAGTCCAAGTATCCGCTGAAGAAGATGCTGGCCTTCGCTACCGACGGCATTACCTCCTTCAGTATCAAGCCGATCCGGATGATCACCACCTGCGGCTTTCTGATTTTCGCAGTCAGCATTCTGATGCTGCTGTATTTCCTGGTGGTGCATTTCACGGGCAGAACCGTGCACGGATGGACCAGCACCATCGTATCCATCTGGGCCATCGGAGGACTGCAGCTTCTGGCCATCGGTATCGTGGGTGAGTACATCGGAAAGATCTATCTGGAGACCAAGGCGCGTCCCAAGTATATCATTGAGACTGTCCTTGATTAATAAGTAGGAGATTCTTATGAACAGCTTTTTGAAAAAGCGGGGGTTCACCCGGATGGACGTCTGCTACCTGGCGACATTGACGCTGCTGGGTCTCGCTATCCGTGTGATCTTACGCGTAGCCGTCACGGATGACTGGACGATGTACTGGGATCCGTGGCTTTCGGATATCAAAGAGATGGGATTTTCCTATCTGGCTACGGATCGCTACGACTATACACCGACCTTTATCTATATTCTCTGGTTCATCAGCAAGCTGCCCATCAATCCCATGACGGCCTACAAGGGGCTGCATTGCATGCTGGACTTCGCGGCGGCGGCGATCCTGGGAAAAATGATTTACAAGGTCACCGGAAGCAAACGAAAGGGCATCCTGTCCTACGGCCTCTTCCTGCTGGTCCCCACCGTCTGGGCGAACAGTGCGCTCTGGGCGCAGTGCGACATCATTTTCATGACCTTTTTGCTGCTGTGCTTTTATCAGCTCTTTGAAGATCGGCCCGGCCGCGCCCTGTTTTTCTACGGTATGGCCTTTGTCTTCAAGCTTCAGTCCCTCTTTATCTTCCCCTTCCTGGTGATTCTGTGGGTGAATAAGAAGGTGGATCTGAAGCATTTCCTGTGGATTCCGGTGCTGTATTTCCTGAGCATCGTGCCCGCCTGGATCGCGGGACGGCCGCTTTTGGATCTCATCAATATCTACATGGCACAGGGCTCCCAGGACGTATGGTCCCTGTCTATCAAATGGCCGAACATCTATCAGATCATCGGCAACCGCTCCTTCCTTTTGGAGTATGCCTCTGCCGGAACCTGGCTGATCCTTGGTATTCTGATGGTTATTCTGTTCGCCATGGCGCAGAAGCGGTATCGGATTACGGATGAATTTATCGTGCAGATGGCGCTGTTTTTCGCGATCCTGACACCCTGGTTCCTGCCCCATATGCATGAGCGGTATGGCTGCGTGGCGGATATTCTGGCGATTCTCTATGCGATGATGAACGTGAAGAAGTTTTATTTCCCGCTGCTGCAGATTCTGGTATCCTTCAATTCCTACATGGCGTACCTAAGTCACCGGGGCTTTCGCGAGCCGACCATCTACTACGGTGTGTGGGCCTTCGTGGAGCTGGGACTCCTGGTTCTGGTAGGTCTGGATATCTGGCACTATATGCAAAAGCCGGAGAATCAGCTGCCCATGGGAGATGAGACAGTGAAGAAGAAGGAGGCCGCGTGATGGATGATTTTCTGAGAGATTTTATTTCCAGAAAATGGAAAATCAAAAATCTGACCTTTACCTTTCTGGATGTGCTGCTGGCGGTATGCATCACCGGCACCGGAGCGGCGCTGCGTTCTACGGTTATCGCATATACGCCGACCAATGCGTGGAAGCTCTGTGCGCTCCTGCTGGAGTTTGCGCTGGCTCTGCTCTGCGGGGCGATCGTACACAGCTATACGGGGAGCAGACAGCGGGCATTTCTCACCTACGCGATTCTGGTGATCTATCCCACGGTGGTGGCGAACGGATCCCTTTGGAACATCAACTGCATCTACTATGTGATCCTGTTTTTCCTGGGCTTATATCTCTACAGCCGGGGACATGCTCTGCTTGGAAGCGGAAGCATCCTGGCAGGTCTTATGATTGCGCTCTTTCGCATGCGCTCCTGGTGGATCGACCTGGGCGGCGTCTATCCGGTACTTTTGAACCGGGGATGGCCGAATTTCTATGAGATCATCGGAAAAAGAGACTTCGTGGAGCTTTTTGACAAAGTATCGCTTCTGGTTCTGGCGGGACTGATCCTGAGCGGAATCTATTGGTTTGCGGACAAAAAGGTGAAGCTGACGAAGGACATGGTGCTTCGGCTGTTCCTCTTTGCCGCGATTCTGATTCCCTACTTTGCACCCTATATGCCGGCCTGGGCCGGTTATACGGCAGATGTGGCGGCACTTCTTTACTTTATGCGCTGGCCGAAGCGATTCTATCTGCCGATGCTGCACCTCATCGTATCCTACAGCGCTTATGCTTATGCCATCAATGGAAGAACGAAGCTTCCGATGGTGGTATTCTCCGTACTGCTGGTGGGAATGCTGATGACGGTGGGTGTCGATATCTATCGAGCTGCTGTTGAGGAGAATTCATGACTTCCAATATTATGCTGACCCTGGTATTCGCAGGCGTCACGGCAGCGGTCTACTATCTGGTTCCGAGACGGTTCCGACAGTGGCTGCTGCTGGCGGCGAGTGTGGTATTCTACCTGAGCGCAGGGCCGTGGATGCTTTTGCTGTCCGGCGGGGCTGCGCTCCTAAGCTTCTATACCGGGGTGAAAATCGAACAGGCGACGACGAAAGAAAAGAAGAAGGTCTGGCTGTGGGCAGGAATTCTGCCGATACTGGGCGTTCTTTTTGTGTGTAAATATGTCAATTTTTTCCTGCTGGGCATCTCCTATTATTCCTTTAAAATGATCAGCTACCTGGCGGATATCTACATGGGAAAGCGGGAGGCGGAGCACGGCCCGGACGGCTGCGGCGCCTATCTGACCTATATCCTCTTCTTTCCGCAGATTCTGTCGGGACCCATCGAGCGCTCGGAACATTTTCTGACGCAGCTTCATGAGGGACCGGTCTATCGCTCCGAGCTGTTCTCTGTGGGTCTGCAGCGGATCGTGCTGGGACTTTTTAAGAAAATCGTGATTGCGAACCGGCTGGCGGGCTATGTGGATGCGGTCTACGGAGCACCGGAGAGTTATCCGGGGTTCGCCTGTGTGCTGGCGGCCTTCTTCTATTCCTTTCAGCTCTACTGTGACTTTTCCGGGTATTCGGATATCGCCATCGGCATGGCGAATGTGCTGGGAATCGAGTGCAGGAAGAATTTCGACTGTCCCTATTTTTCCCGGGGCATCAAGGAATTCTGGACGCGATGGCATATCTCTTTGTCCACCTGGCTTAGGGACTACATCTACATTCCCCTGGGCGGCAACCGGGTGAGCAAAGGACGAAAGAATTTCAATGTTCTCGTGACCTTCCTCGTCAGCGGCTTCTGGCACGGAGCGGACGTAAGCTTCATCCTCTGGGGCGGGCTCCACGGCCTGTGGAATCTGAACGGCACAAAAAAGGAAGAAAATGTCAGCACAGTGCGCAGAATTCTTGAGACCCTTGTGACCTTCTGCGGTGTGACTCTGGCCTGGGTATTCTTCCGGGCAGAGAGCTTTGGAAAGGCTCTTGCCTTCCTCCGACATGCAGTGATCGGCTTTTCTCTCTCCTATGCGGATATCCAGAATTCCATCCTGCCCTTCACCGGAGATAATACCTGTGCCGCCTATTTTCTGACGGTCTGCTTCTTCTTATTCCTCTTATTCCTTTATGAGAGAGGGCAGGTATACGGAAAGAAGAAGGAGGGCGTGGTGCTTGAGAGCCCGTGGCTGGTAGTGATGCTGGTGAGCGTCGTCTTGTTCGGCGTGTTCGGTTCCTCCGGCTTTCTGTATGCGAACTTCTAAAAGGGATGGGGTATCTTATGAAACGAGTTTTGAAAACAAGCGCAGCTGCCTTCGTGATAGCTCTGGCTCTGATTTTGCTGAAAAATGAATACGCCCGTCTTCTTCCGGCTTCTACCTACGGCATGCAGGCTGCTATCCGTAAGGGCAGCATAGACAATCTCTTCATCGGTTCCTCCATGTTCCGGCAGGGACTGGACATCGATGTGTTGGAGGAGGAGCTCCCCGGCAGCACCTACATCCTGTCCTACAACGGCAACCAACCGGCGCTGATGGCTATGGAGCTTGCATACATGCTGGAAAATGGCCTGGAGATCAAGAACCTCTATATCGATCTCTATCCCTATACAGCAGCCGCCGATCCCTGGATCAGCGATACGAAGATCCTGCTCGACACGGATCTGACATTCAAGGCTCAGGCCTGGCAGCTGATGCAGGACAGCACCGATGCAGATTTCGGCGATTTTTACGAATTCTTCGTGACGGCGAACAACGAGCAGCTTCTGACCTATCCGCTGAATAATAAGATTGTATCCTCGCAGTTTCGGGACGGCGGAAGCCTCCTTCGGCAGCCGGGCAAGACCCGGGAGGAGCTCTACGCCCTGGAACTCTTAGGCAGCCGGGACGGCGTGAACGCAGCCCAGGCTGAGGGCTATAGAAAGATCGCAGAGCTGGCCGAAGAATCCGGCCTGAATCTCTTCTTTCTGGAGACACCGAAATACGAGCGGATGTATGCAGATGCCGATTATCAGGAGTTGTATCGAGAGACACTTTCCATCGTACAGGAGCTGCAGGACGGCTGGAACGGAGACGGGGACTTCCGGATTCTCTGTGCGGAGGAGCTGGCTTTCGACACCTCGGAGGCAGGAAATTACCAGGATCTGATTCATCTGTCGGCAGAGGGACGCGAGAGCTACACAAGCATGTTATGTAAACGACTGGAGGGAGAGGATTGAAAAAGCTGGACTATATCGACGGATTGAAGGGAATCGGCGCACTGATGGTCTTTTTCTGCCATTTCGTCTATGCCTTTTATTATGCGGCCTACAGCCTGACGGGGGATGCGGTCAATACGGCCTCCGGGATCGAGCTTCAGATCGGGAAGACGCCGCTGAACCTCCTCTACAGCGGCAACGCAGCGGTCTGCATATTCCTGGTCTGCAGCGGCTTCGTCCTCTGTCTGTCCTATTTTCGCACAAGGGATAAAGGGAGGCTGAGGACAGCGGCATGGAAGCGGTATTTTCGCCTGATGCCGATGATTCTGATCGTCAATATCGTGATTTTCAACCTGATGCGCCTCGGACTTTACCGGAACGACGAAGCTGCGGTTCTGACGAAATCGACCATCTGGTTTGCGGGCTTCAACCAGTTTCAGCCGGATTTTCTGCAGATGCTGGGGGAGAGCCTGGCCGGCTGCTTCCTCTTCGGAAGCAATGACTATAACGGCGTTCTTTGGACGATGCCTTATCTGTTCTCCGGTGCGCTGGTGGTCTACCTGGCGGCTTATCTGGCGGGAGAGAATCCTCTTCGATATGTGGTCTATGGAGTGATACTGCTGGCAGCTGCGAAGACGGATATCTATTTCGCGGGCGTATTCCTGGGCTTCATTGCAGCGGATTTTTTCTGCACCCGGGGAAGGTGTATGGAGCTGTGGAGGCGGTTTTGGTTCCTGCCGCTTGGAAGCTTTGTGTTGGGAATCTATCTATTATCCTACCCCTCTATCGGTATGAGTATGAGCGGTACGATATACGGCGTGCTGCCTTCGGCCTATACGACCGTCTATCACCTGGCGGGCGCAGCCTTGCTGCTGGCTGGGATACTGGGACTGCCGGGACTGCAGCGCTTCTTCGGTGCAAAGCCCTTCCGGTTTCTGGGAAAGATATCCTATTCCCTGTATCTTTTGCATTTTCCGGTGATCGCGACCTTTTCCTGCCGATTCTTCTTAAGCCTCTACGGGAAAATGAGCTACGCATCCTTGACGGGACTGGATTTCCTCTGTACCCTTGCTCTGGTGCTGGCGCTCTCGACCTTAAGCGAACGGTATCTGGAGCCGGTGAGCGGATGGCTGATCACATGGATTTCCCATTTAGTTCCGAATAACAAGAAGGGAGAGTAAGATGGAGAAGAAACGCAATCCTGCACTGGACGCGGCCAAGGCCATCGGTATTCTGGTGGTTCTTTTGGTACATACGGGGCGCTCCTTCGGGCCGGTAAGCTACTACGGCGGGATGTTCTATATGCCCATTTTCTTCGTGACGGCGGGCACGACCTTTTCCTATAAGCCGGAGGAGAGTCTCCTGACCTTCGCAGGAAAGAAGGCTCGGCGGCTTCTGGCACCTTATTTTGGCTATAATCTGTTCCTGTTTCTGGTCTTCCTTCTGCGTGGACAGGCGGATCTGCAAGCTCTGCTGGGCATTCTCTATTCCCGCCACTGTCTGATGCCGCCGGGCTCCGCCACAAACGTGTATTTCATGCAGATTCTGAACGCACCGACCTGGTTCCTGACCTGCATGTTCGTGAGCTACCTGTTATTCTGGCTTCTTATGCGGGCGGCAAAGGGCGATTCCAGGAAGGCCTTCGTGGGAAATGGCCTCTATCTGCTGATTGCCATCGGACTGCATTACCTGTGCCCGGTGCTGCTGCCCTGGAGCATCGACTGCGCATTCTATGCCGTGACCTTCCTGGTCATCGGAAAGCTGGCGGCGATACAGGATTGGATGGGAAAATTTAGAAAAAAACCATTGAGTCTCTGCCTGCTGGCTTTGCTTTTCGCGCTGAGCGCCCACCTGAACGGCAGCGTCAATATGTCTGTGGGGGATTACGGACGGAGCATGGTCCTGTATCTCTTCGTGGGAACCTCCGGATCACTGCTCGTCATGACGCTCTTGAGCGTCCTGTATCAGAGCAGGCATACAGTCATTTTGCAAAAGTCACTGGAATTTATCGGACGGCATACCCTGCCGATCCTGTGTCTGCATCTGTTCGCCTATTCTCTGCTCGGAACGATCCTTGCAATCCTGGGTATAACGCTATAAGATAATAGTGGAGGTATGAATATGAACTATCATGTAAACGAACATATAAAGAACACCGTCCGGGTCTTCCCGATGCAGAACCGCTACGGGATGCACCGCTATGACATGAATGAGAATCCGGAGGGACTGCCGAAGGAATTCGTGGACTCTGTATTGAAGGAGATTACGCCGGAATTCCTCTCGATCTATCCGGAGCCGGATCGCTTTCTTCATAAATATGCAGACTTCATCGGGGCAGCCTATGAAAATGTCCTGACCACCAACGGCTCTGACATGGCCATCCGCTATCTCCTGGAGACCTTCGGCGAGGTGGGCAAGGAGGTCGTGACCGTGGCTCCCTCCTTCGAGATGTACTGGGTCAACTGCTGCATCCTGGGCTACAAGCATGTGCCGGTGGCCTACGAGCCGGATCTGACCATCAAAATCGAGAATATCCTGCATGCCATCAATGACAATACCCGCATCGTGGTGCTGCTGAATCCCAACAACCCGGTGGGAAATGTATACACAGAGGAAGAGCTTTCTCAGGTCATTACCCGGGCAAAAGAGGTGGGCGCCATCGTCATCATCGACGAGGCCTATCACTACTTCTATCCGAATACCTTTATCCGCCATGCGCTGGAGGATGAGAATGTGGTGGTGCTTCGCACCTTCTCCAAGCTCTTCTCCATCGCAGCCTGCCGTCTGGGCGTCATCATCAGCAACCCGGAGATCATTCATTACGTGAAGAATGCCCGCCTGACCTTCGATGCCAACTCCATCGCCCTTCTGTTCGCAGAGCGGATTCTCGATCACCCGGAGATGGTGGACGAGCTGATCCGGATCGAGAATGAGGGCAAGGACTATACCCTGGAGGAGCTTCAGAAAAGGGGCTACGAGTGCCGCGACTGCCGCGGAAACTTTATCTTTGTAAAGCCCCGTCACGACGCGAAGGAGATAAGCACTCGCCTAGAAAAGGAAAAGCAGGTGCTGGTGCATCCCTACGGAAATGAGCTTCTGAAGGAATATATTCGCGTGTCCGTCGGTTCGAAGGAAGCGATGCAGATCTTCCTGGATGCCTTTTTTGAGGTAGATGCGGAATAAAGCCGGAGGGGAATGCTTATGACGAAAGTGATCACATACGGAACCTATGATTTACTGCATTACGGCCATATTCGGCTGCTTGAGCGGGCCAAAGCCCTGGGAGAGTACCTGATCGTGGGCGTGACCGCCGAGGATTTCGATAAGACCCGGGGAAAGATCAACGTGCAGCAGTCCCTGATGGAGCGCATCGAGGGCGTGCGGGCCACGGGTCTTGCGGATGAGATCATCATCGAGGAGTACGAGGGTCAGAAGATCGACGATATCCGCCGCTATCATGTGGACATCTTTGCCATTGGTTCCGATTGGCGCGGAAAGTTTGATTATCTGAATGAATATTGTAAGGTCGTCTACCTGGATCGTACCGAGGGCGTGTCCAGCACGAAGCTGCGCTCCGAGAAGCATGCCATCCGCCTGGGACTGGTGGGCGAGGCCTCCGATCTTCGAAAGTTTCAAAAGGAGAGCAGTTATGTAAACGGCGCGGAGATCGCCGGAATCTGCGGGGATGATGAAGAAGCATTCCGGGCTCTTCTCGGGCAATCGGATGCCATGTATATCCTGTCCCATCCGGATGTGCATTATACGCAGATCAAGGCCTCCCTGGAGGCGGGCAAGCATGTGCTCTGTGAATCCCCCATCGCGTTGTCCGTGCAGCAGTGCGACGAGCTGTTCGCATTGGCGAAGGAGAAGCACTGTGTCCTGATGGAGGCCATCAAGACCGCCTATTCCACGGCCTATTACCGCCTGCTTCTTCTGGCCAAGAGCGGCCGCATCGGCAAGGTGGTTTCGGTGGATGCCGCCTGCACCAGACTGGAGGAAGAGGCGAAGGCGTATCCGGGACAGTTTAACCGCAGCTGGGGCAGCCTCTGCGACTGGGGTCCCACGGCGCTCCTGCCGGTCTTTCAGCTGCTGGGTACCGACTACAGCGAAAAGCAGATCATCACACATTGTACGGATGAGAATAGAAGTTATGACGTAACTATTCAGGACAGTCCGAAGCACTTGCTGCTGAGGGCGTATGAACATGATTCAGGAGTGCAAAATCCCATCGGCGAAGCCGATTCTCATGGATTTTGCATACGTAACTGGTCAGGTACTGAACAGTTACGT
>CAVKIR010000003.1:7331-20096 GCA_963656395.1 Prevotella sp. CAG:279 | reverse complement strand
CCCACACACAGCCCCAGATATTGCTTCAGACTGAAATACGTAGTGACCCTGTACTCATATACCGAAAAAGCCAGATCCCCCTTAGGCTGCTCCACACCGGCGACCGTCAGAGAACCGCCCGGATACAGATCCCAATTACCGGTATTATAGGAGAGAAACTCCAGACTGTTCTCCCCCTCGATATAGCCGGGCCAGATTTCGAAGGTATAAGTCGTTCGTCCGTCCGGAACGATCTCACCCAGCTGAAACTCATAGAGGGCACTCTTCGTCACCAGACCGGAGAGAAAGCGATCATTTTCATAGACGACATTTCCCTTATCATCCGTCAGACGCACACAGAAGGCTGACTGGTTGTAGTCGCCCACGGTATTGATGGCACGGATGGAGATACGGTTGAATGGCTTGTCCGTCGTAAAGGTCTGGCTGTAGGTCTGTTCGTAGGAGGTGACATAGCCGTCATAGCCGCCCGCATACTGGTACTGATCGAGAATGACATCGGAAGCCTCGATGGGCGTATCCACCAGCTCCTTTTTCGCCAGCACCAGAAGCAGCGCCAGCAGAACCGTGCCGGCAGCCGGCATCAGACAGAGACGGCGGGACGAGGGATAGTCAGGAAGCGCTTCCGCAAATTCCGTTAGGCCGTCCGCCAGCAGCATCAGGCACAGATACGTAAAGCCGATGCTGTAGAGGGGATTCGTCTCCCAGATGAGATGGAAGGCCATGCCGCCAAGTAATGTGAGCTGCACCGGGAAAAGCACAGATACCTCGCCGCGCTGCCGCAGTCTGCGCCACGCGAGGACTGCACCAAGGCCGATGACCAGAAGCTCCAGCGCCCGGAAGGCCTGGGCATAGATGGTCAGGAATCCGCTCTTATAGCCCAGCAGATAATCATAGGCTTTTCCGTAGCGGGCATAGCTGTTCTCGGCCTGGTAGGTATCCGTACCGTCCACCCAGGTATTCAGAAGCTTCCGGCCGGCCAGAGTCACAAGCCCCACGGGGCCCGCCTCCCGAATTCGTTCCTTCAGAACCGCCAGATCGGCGGCCTTTTTTTCTTCCTTTGTCTCGAAGCTAACCGTATAATTTTCATCATTCTGGTCAAAAGCTCCGTCCCAGCGGGCGCTCATCATGATCCAGTGAATCGCCGGAAATCCGGTATTCTTATAATCAAAGTTTACATAAGTATTCACGGCTGCCGAGAAAAACCCGAGGCTCAGGGCAGCGGTCAGCAGGAAAGCGACACAGGGAATGCCCAGGATTCTTAAGGCCTCGCCAAACAGTCCGGTCAGTCCTTCCTTCCGCCTGCGCCAAAGTCTCAGTGCGCCGTCGATGCAAAGGGCGATCAGGGCAATGGCTGCGGTAGCCCGAAGCTTGAAGCCGAAGATCGTCACGAGACCCAGCACTGCGAACAGAAGCGTGAGGTGTCCTTTTTTAGCATCCCCCTGCAGAGCTTTCCGGATCCGGACGCCCAGATACAGAATCCCCATGAGAAAGGGCATCGAACAGTTCGCCGTATAGAAATATCCGGCCCATACATAGGACAGCGGACACAGGGCGCAGACAGCCAGGAAGAAGACGGCCTCGGTCATGCCTTTCAGTTCCTTTAAAATCAGATATCCAAGCCATATGGAAAGCAGAATACAGCCCACATTTACCAGCTGCACCGCGATCAGAAAGGCAGTCTTGGGAATGCCAAGGGCAGACAAGAGCCGGAAAAACCAGTAGGTCAGAATCGTCAGAGGATAGTTATTCGTATACCGGGCGAAGTAGCCGGTCTCATAGGTGCCGGAGATGGTATGAGTCGTAAGCATCTCAATGGCCATATCGAAGATTTTCAGGGGATCGTAGCGAAGCTGAGGACGAATCACAGCCAGAAAGCCCAGCTGCCCGGCGGCCAGCACTAGGAAAAGAAGAAGAGCCGTCCGCTTCAGATGCCGCTCGGAAAGACGGGCAAGAAGCCGCCGTATCAGCAGCAGAGCCGCAGCCAGCAGCAGCGCAAAGGCGAGAATGAAGAGAGCCTGCACCGGCGCGTGATTCATATTTCGCAGGAAAGACGCATCCCAGCGGAAAAAGGCGAAGACGCTGATATAGAGGCTGAACAGAGCCAGCAGCAGGAAAGAAAGTGTATACATGAAAACCTCCGGATTCAGGTGATTATTAAGACACCGTTTATTGCCTCATTATAGCAGACAAAGGTATGGCTTGCAAAAAGAATTTCCTCCTTTCTATGGAAACGGGCGCGGCTTTGTGGTATGATAAAAAGGTAAGCGTCAGAGGGCAGGTCATGCCCGGTGATGAACCGGTGAAGCATTCACCGGCAGAACTGACAAAAAGGAGTAGAATATGGGAAAGTATTTTGGAACCGACGGCTTTCGCGGAGAGGCCAATGTAAAACTGACCGTAGAACACGCATTTAAAGTAGGACGATATCTGGGATGGTATTTCGGAAGAGAGCATAGGGCAAAGATCGTGATCGGCAAGGATACCAGAAGAAGCAGCTATATGTTCGAATATGCTCTGGCGGCAGGCATCACAGCCTCCGGTGCGGACGCGTATCTTCTGCATGTGACGACGACCCCCAGCGTATCCTATGTAGTACGGACCGAAGGCTTTGACTGCGGCATCATGATTTCCGCCAGCCATAACCCGTTTTACGATAACGGCATCAAGGTCATCAACGGCCAGGGTCATAAGCTGGATGTCGAGATCGAGGAAAAGATCGAGGCCTATATCGACGGCAAGACCGAGGAGCGGCCGCTGGCCACCAGAGAGAACATCGGAAGAACCATCGATTTCTCGGCAGGACGGAACCGCTATATCGGCTATCTTATCTCCCTGCCGACCCGTTCCTTTAAGAATATCCGGGTAGGCTTGGACTGCTCAAACGGAAGCTCTTCCGCCATCGCCAAGAGCGTATTCGATGCGCTGGGAGCGAAGACCTATGTCATTAACAACGAGCCGGACGGCACGAATATCAATACCAACTGCGGATCCACCCACATCGAGGTGCTGCAGAAGTATGTGAAGGAGCAGGGTCTGGACGTAGGCTTCGCCTACGACGGAGACGCGGATCGCTGCATCGCGGTAGATGAGAACGGCGAGGTAGTGGACGGCGACCGCATCCTCTATGTATGCGGTAAATACATGATGGAGCAGGGCGCCCTGAAGGACAATACCATCGTGACCACCGTCATGTCGAACCTGGGACTCTATAAGGCCTGCGATCAGGTGGGTCTGCGCTATGAGAAGACCGCAGTCGGCGATAAATACGTTTATGAAAATATGTGTAAGAACGGCTATCAGCTGGGCGGCGAGCAGTCCGGTCATGTGATTTTCAGCAAGCATGCCACTACCGGTGACGGTATTCTGACTTCCCTGAAGATCATGGAAGTGATGCTGGAGAAGAAGGCGTCTCTCGGCACTCTGGCCGGCGAGGTGAAGATCTATCCGCAGCTGCTGCAGAACCTGCGCGTGCAGGATATGGACGCGACTTTGAACCATCCGGAGGTACAGAAGGCCATCAAAGAGGTGGAGGAGCGCTTAGGGTCTGAGGGGCGCGTGCTGGTAAGAAAGAGCGGAACCGAGCCGCTGCTTCGCGTCATGGTGGAAGCCCTGAGCGACGAGCTCTGCGAGGAAAGTGTATTGCATATCATCAATGCAATGAAAAGTGTATAAATAAGGTGTATAAATGTAACTATTCAGGACAGCCCGAAGCACTTGCTGCTGAGGGCGTATGAACATGATTCAGGAGTGCAAAATCCCATCGGCGAAGCCGATTCTCATGGATTTTGCATACGTAACTGGTCAGGTACTGAACAGTTACGTATAAATAAGGAAATGATTTCCATATTAAGGGAGGACAATAGCATGAAGAAAACAGCACTGGTTGTCATGGCAGCCGGAATCGGAAGCCGCTTCGGCGGAGGCATCAAGCAGCTGGAGCCGGTAGGACCAAGCGGAGAGATTATCATGGATTATTCCATCCATGACGCCCTGGAGGCGGGCTTCAATAAGGTCGTATTCATCATCCGCAAGGATCTCGAGAAGGATTTTAAAGAAATCATCGGCAACCGCATCGAGAAGATCACCGAGGTACAGTATGCATTCCAGGCCATCGATAACCTGCCGGAGGGCTTCTCTGTACCGGAAGGACGCACCAAGCCCTGGGGTACCGGCCAGGCGGTCTTAAGCTGCAAGGGACTGCTCGAGGAGCCCTTCGTAGTCATCAACGCAGACGACTATTATGGAAAGGAAGCCTTCGTCAAGGTGCATGACTATCTGGTAGCCGATCACGAGGATACCGGAAAGTTCGATTTCTGCATGGCGGGCTTCATCCTGGGCAATACCTTAAGCGACAACGGCGCGGTAACCCGCGGTATCTGCAAGGTGCAGGACGGTTACCTGACTGACGTAGTGGAGACCGGCGGCATCGTGAAGTACGAGGGCGGCGCAGCCGTACCGGGCGAGGGCGATAAGCTGGTTCCGGTGGATGCGAACAGCTACGTATCCATGAATATGTGGGGACTGACACCGGAGTTCCTGGGCGTGGTCGAGACCGGATTTACCGAGTTCCTGAAGGGCGTGAAGCCGGGTGATATCAAGGCTGAGTATCTGCTCCCGGGCATCATCGACGGCCTCTTAAAGAGCGATAAGGCGACGGTTCGCGTGCTGGAGACAAAGGATCGCTGGTTCGGCGTCACCTACAAGGAGGACAAGCAGTCTGTCGTAGATTCCTTCAAGAAGCTGATCGCAGACGGCGTATATAACGAGAAATTGTTTTCCTAAGGGAGAATAAGGAAAAGCGCGGAGTCACTTGAACTTCGCGCTTTTTTGGGTTAAAATAAGTCCTCGGGAAAAAAAGAGTGAAATACAGCAACAAAAAAGGAAAAAATTATGGAATTAAAACTAAAACGCCCAGAGATGGAAGATAGGGAGCTGCTGGAGCGCTATCTGTCCTACGCGGACACCAGAAGCTGCGAGATGACCTTCGGGAACATCTATCTCTGGTCCCGGTTCTATAAGACGGGCTTCGCCCTCGTGGAGGACAATCTCATCTTCGGCGAGATCGAAGACCCTTACTCTTATACCTTTCCGGTGGGACCGGGGGATAAGAAAAAGACCCTCGACGCTCTGATGGAGTATTGTAAGAAAAATGGGAAAATATTCCAGCTCCACAATGTAACCAAGGAGGACTTTGAACGGCTCTCCGAGCTTTACCCGGATCGCTTCGAGATTCAATACAAGCGGGACTATGCCGATTATGTCTATGAATCGGAGAAGCTTCGCACTCTCTCGGGCAAGAAGTACCACGGAAAGAAAAATCACCTGAATAAATTCCAAAAGCTCTATCCGGACTGGTCCTACGAGCCCATCACGAAGGAGAATGCAGAGGAATGCTTCCAGATGGTGCTGGCATGGCGCCATGAGAACGGGTGCGACGAGGACGAGGAGAAGAACGCGGAGATCTGCGTGGCGCAGAATGCCCTCCGGCTCTTTGATGAGCTGGGCTTCGTGGGCGGCGCCCTCCGGGTGGACGGCAAAATCGTGGCCTATACCATCGGAGAACCGGCCATCAGGAAGGATACCCTGGTGGTGCATATCGAGAAGGCTCTGACGGAGGTGCAGGGCGCCTATACCGCCATCAACCAGCAGTTTGCCTCCCATGAGGGGGCAGCCTACCGCTATCTGAACCGGGAGGAGGACTTAGGGCAGGATGGCCTGCGTCAGGCGAAGCTGTCCTACCGGCCCGCATTTTTGATCGAAAAAGGGGTTGTAAGAGAGCGCGGACTACTGTAATATAATGCTATTATCGTGAAAATAAGGAGCCAGATTATGAAAGCATGGGAAGCCAATGTCCGCAGAGTTGTCCCCTATACACCGGGGGAACAGCCGAATCGGCCGGGCATGATCAAATTAAATACCAACGAAAATCCCTACCCGCCCGCACCGGGGGTAAGGAAGGCTCTGGAAGAGCTTGACACAGAGGTCTTTCGCCTTTATCCGGATCCGACAGCCGCGGAGCTGGTGAATGCGCTCTCCGCGTATTATCATAAGGATCCGTCTTATTTCTTCGTAGGAGTAGGATCCGACGACGTCATCGCCATGGCCTTCCAGACCTTTTTTAATTCGAAGAAGCCGATTCTCTTCCCGGACATCAGCTATTCCTTCTACAGCGTCTGGGCAGAGCTTTTCGGAATTCCCTATAAGCGTCCGGCGCTGGATGCGGACTTCCGCATCGTGAAGGAGGACTATCTTCAGGAAAACGGCGGCATCATTTTCCCGAATCCGAATGCCCCCACGGGCGTCTATATGGAGCTCTCTGAGGTGGAGGAAATCATCGCGAAGAATCCGGAGAGCATCGTGATGGTGGACGAGGCCTATGTGGATTTCGCAGGCCCCTCTGCTCTGGAGCTGGTGGACAAGTACGAGAATCTTCTGGTGATCCAGACCTTCTCCAAGTCCCGTTCCATGGCCGGCATGCGGATCGGCTTCGCCATCGGACAGCCGAAGCTTATCAAGTATTTAAATGATGTAAAATATTCCTTCAATTCCTATACCATGAACCTGCCGAGTCTGAAGCTGGGAGCGGCAGCGGTGCAGGATGAGGCTTATTTTAGGGAAACGGTCGGGAAGATCGTAGCGACCAGAGAGCGGGTCAAGAAGGAGTTGGCCGCTCTTGGCTTCACCTTCCCGGACTCGCAGTCCAACTTCATCTTCGCCACCCATAAGGAGTGGTCCGCGAAGGAGCTCTTTGAGGAGCTGAAGAAGGAGGACATCTATGTGCGGTACTTTGCGTCTCCGCGCATCGACAATTATCTGCGGATTACCGTAGGTACAGACCAGGAAATGGATGCCCTGCTGGCATTCTTAAAAAAGAAAGGAAATTAAATTCATATGACAGAGACACTGGTACAATGGTTTGTGCAGACCCTGGGAGGCTCTGCGGCAAAGGAACTGATTATCTTCATCATCTCGATGATCCCGATCCTGGAGCTTCGCGGCGGCCTTCTGGCAGCCGGACCGGCGCTTCTGAATGTGCCCATGTGGCGCGCGATCCCGATCTGCGTCATCGGCAATATCATTCCGGTGCCCTTTATCCTGCTTTTCATCACGAAGATTTTCAACTGGCTGAAGGGAACCAAGCACCTGAAGCCCTTCGTGGAACGGATGGAGAACCGCGCCATGAATAAGAAGGAGCAGATCGAGAAATACGAGTTCTGGGGCATCCTGCTCTTCGTCGGCATTCCCTTGCCGGGCACCGGCGCCTGGACCGGATCCCTGATCGCGGCTCTTCTCGGAATCAAGTTTAAGAAAGCCTTTCCGGCGGTCGTGCTGGGCATCATGCTGGCAGCCTTTATCATGACGATCCTGTCCTATACGGTGATCGGAGGCATTTTTGCCTGAATTTTGAGGTGAATGTATATGCAGAAGCTGGAGAAAAAACTATATTTTATCTTTAATCCCCATGCGGGGAAGGAGACCATCAAGGGAAATCTCTGCGGCATCGTTCAGACCCTGTCGAATGCAGGCTATGCGATTACCATTTATCCGACCCATGCGCCCCAGGACGCGGCCCGGCAGATACGGGAGCTGCCGGACGACTATGAGCTGGTGGTGGCAAGCGGCGGAGACGGCACCCTCGATGAGGTCATGACCGGTATGATGCAGAGAGAGAAGAAGATTCCGGTGGGCTATATCCCGGCGGGATCCTGCAATGATTTTGCCAAATCCTTACAGCTGCCGTCCAATATGACGGAGGCGGCGGAGGTGGCCGTGCATGGTGTCAATTATGCCATCGATGTGGGTTCCCTGAACTCCCATACCTTCATCTACGTGGCGGCCTTCGGGATCTTCACCGATGTGTCCTATACCACGAAGCAGGAGGTCAAGAACGTGCTGGGACATATGGCCTACGTGCTGGAGGGCATGAAGCAGCTGATGAATGTGAAGTCCTATCGGCTGAAGGTGACCAGCGAGGAGGCCAGCTTCGAGGGAGATTTCCTCTTCGGCATGATTACGAATTCGAAGTCGGTGGGCGGCTTTAAGAGCATCATCGGGAAAAATGTCGTCTTCGATGACGGTGTCTTCGAGATGACCTTCATCATGCGGCCGAAGAATCCCATGGAGCTGCAGGAGATTCTGGCGGCTCTGCTGATCGAACAGATCGATACCAAGTACATGTATTCCTTCCGGAGCTCCCGGGTCGTCATCGAATCCGAGGAGCCTGTGCCCTGGACGCTGGATGGGGAGTTCGGCGGCGAGCATACCCGCATGGAGATCACGAATCACCGGCGGGCGGTGGAGATCCGCATGCCGGAGGAGATTCGGGAGCAGCTGGTAGCGGAAGAGGAAGAAGGGTATAATTAAAAGTTCATATAAAAAGAGAGAGGGAGAGAAGCATGGAAGGAAAGACGAATATCGCAGAGATTTTCGGGGAAAATGTATTCAACGATACGGTGATGCAGGAGCGTCTGCCCAAGAAGGTCTACAGGGAACTGAAGCAGACCATCCGGGAGGGCAAGGAGCTCGATCTGGCCGTGGCGGACGTGGTGGCTCATGAGATGAAGGAGTGGGCTCTGGAGCAGGGCGCGACCCATTATACCCATTGGTTCCAGCCCCTGACCGGTGCGACGGCGGAGAAGCACGATGCCTTCCTGTCTGCTCCGAAGGCGGACGGCAAGGTGCTGATGGAATTTTCCGGAAAAGAGCTCGTAAAGGGCGAGCCGGATGCATCCTCCTTCCCGTCGGGAGGCTTACGCGCCACCTTCGAGGCGAGAGGCTATACCGCCTGGGATTGCACATCTCCTGCCTTCGTCAAGAAGGACGAGGACGGATCCCGCGCGATTCTCTATATCCCGACGGCCTTTTGCTCCTACAAGGGCGAGGCCCTCGATCAGAAGACACCCCTCCTTCGCTCCATGGAGGCCATCAATAAGCAGTCCTTAAGGCTCCTTCGCCTCTTCGGCAATACGACGTCCCATCGGGTGACGCCGTCTGTCGGTGTGGAGCAGGAGTATTTTCTGGTAGACCGGGAGAAATACCTGAAGAGAAAGGATCTGATCTTCACAGGCCGTACCCTCTTCGGCGCCATGCCTCCCAAAGGGCAGGAGCTCGATGATCACTACTTCGGAGTCATTCGTGAGCGCATCGCGGATTTCATGGAGGATGCGAATAAGGAGCTGTGGAAGCTGGGCGTATCTGCGAAGACCCAGCACAACGAGGTGGCTCCGGGACAGCATGAGCTGGCACCCATCTACGCCGAGTGCAATGTGGCCGTAGACCACAACCAGCTCATCATGGAGACCCTGAAGAAGGTAGCTTATCTCCACGGCCTGCAGTGTCTGCTCCACGAGAAGCCCTTCGCCGGTGTGAATGGCTCCGGCAAGCACAATAACTGGTCCCTGACCACCGATGACGGCATCAACCTTCTCGAGCCGGGCAAGACCCCCCACGAGAACATCCAGTTTCTGCTGGTGCTGACCTGTATCCTGAAGGCTGTGGATACCCATGCAGCCCTCCTGCGGGAGTCTGCCTCCGACGTAGGCAATGACCACCGTCTGGGCGCCAACGAGGCACCGCCCGCTATTATCTCCGTCTATCTGGGCGACCAGCTGGAGGATGTGCTGTCGCAGCTCATCAGCACCGGCGAGGCGACCCACAGCATCAAGGGCGGCTATCTGCATACCGGCGTGCGGACGATCCCGGATTTTGCCAAGGATGCGACAGACCGGAACCGTACCTCACCCTTCGCCTTTACCGGCAATAAATTCGAGTTCCGCATGGTGGGCTCCCGCGACTCCGTGGCGGAGCCGAATGTGGTGCTGAATACCATCACCGCAGAGGCCTTTTCCGAGGCCTGCGATGTACTGGAGAAGGCAGAGGACTTCGATCTGGCCGTCCATGACCTGATCAAGCAGTACGCCTCCGAGCATCAGCGCATCGTCTTCAACGGCAACGGCTACTCCGACGAGTGGGTAGAAGAAGCGAAGCGCCGCGGCCTTCCGAATATCCGGACCATGGTGGATTCCATTCCGGTGCTGACGGAGGAAAAGACCGTAGCCCTCTTTGAGAAGTTCGGCGTCTTCACCCGTGCTGAGCTGGAATCCCGGGCGGAGATCCAGTACGAGGCCTATTCCAAGGCTATCAACATCGAAGCACGATCCATGATCGATATCGCCAGCAAGCATATCATCCCGTCGGTGCTGCAGTATACCACAGCCCTGGCGACCTCCATCAACCAGATCCGCTCAGCCTGCGCCGAGGCGAACATCAGTGTGCAGATCGAGCTCCTAAAGGACTGCTCCTCCCTGCTGGCCGCTACGAAGGCTGCACTGAAGGCTCTGAATGAGGTGACCGAGAAGGCCGCGAAGAAGAGCGAGGGCCGGGAGCGCGCCGTGTACATGCTGGAAAATGTAGTTCCTGCCATGGCAGCCCTTCGCCAGCCCGTCGATAAGCTGGAGATGCTGGTGGCTAAGGACATGTGGCCCATGCCGTCCTACGGGGATCTGCTGTTTGAGGTCTAAATCTTTCATTATGCAATTTTACAGAAAATCCGAAAATAAATCGAAAAAAACCCGTAACATTGCAAAAAAATGAAAGATTTATGATTTAACCCTTGATTTTTAAAAAAAAGCAGTGTAAGGTAATAGCATATTTGAAAGCGATGTGAACGAGGGCGTTCCGGTTACAGCCGGAATGCCCTCTTTTCGATCACAGAAAGGTGGAGACTATTATGAGCGAATTTACGAATGTAGCGGAAATCTTCGGTTCCAACGTATTCAATGACGCGGTAATGCAGGAGCGTCTGCCGAAGAAGGTCTACAAGGAACTGAAAAAGACCATCGAGGAGGGCAAGGAGCTTGACCTGGCGACAGCCGATGTCATTGCCCATGAGATGAAGGAATGGGCCATCGAGAAGGGTGCCACCCATTATACCCACTGGTTCCAGCCGCTGACCGGCGTGACCGCTGAGAAGCATGATTCCTTTATCAGCGCACCGGATAAGAACGGCAAGGTGCTGATGAGCTTCTCCGGCAAAGAGCTGATCAAGGGCGAGCCGGACGCATCCTCCTTCCCGTCAGGCGGACTTCGCGCTACCTTCGAGGCCAGAGGCTATACTGCCTGGGACTGCACATCTCCCGCATTCGTAAGACAGGACGCAGCAGGCGCGACCCTCTGCATCCCCACCGCATTCTGTTCCTATACCGGTGAGGCTCTGGACCAGAAGACACCGCTTCTTCGTTCCATGGAAGCCATCAATGCAGAGGCTTTAAGACTCCTTCGCCTCTTCGGCAATACCACATCGAAGAAGGTAACCCCCTCCGTCGGACCGGAGCAGGAGTACTTCCTCATCGACAAGCAGAAATATTTACAGAGAAAAGACCTGATCTACACCGGCCGTACCCTCTTCGGAGCTATGCCGCCGAAGGGACAGGAGCTGGACGATCATTACTTCGGCAATATCCGTCAGCGCATCGCAGCCTTCATGAAGGAGGTCAACGAGGAGCTGTGGAAGCTGGGCGTCACCGCGAAGACCCAGCACAACGAGGTGGCTCCGGCACAGCACGAGCTGGCACCCATCTATGCAGAGGCAAATGTAGCCGTAGACCACAACCAGATCGTCATGAAGACCCTGAAAATGGTAGCCTGCCGTCACGGCCTGCAGTGTCTGCTCCACGAGAAGCCCTTCGCCGGTGTCAATGGTTCCGGTAAGCATAACAACTGGTCCATCACCACAGACGACGGCATCAATCTCCTGGATCCGGGCACCACACCCCATGAGAATGTGCAGTTCCTGCTGGTTCTGGCCTGCATCCTGAAGGCCGTAGATACGCATGCAGACCTGCTTCGTGAATCCGCTGCAGACGTCGGCAATGACCACAGACTGGGAGCCAATGAGGCACCGCCTGCTATCATCTCCGTCTTCCTGGGCGAGCAGCTGGAGGATGTCGTAGAGCAGCTCATCAGCACCGGTGAGGCAACCCACAGCCTGAAGGGCGGCAAGCTGGAGACAGGCGTGAAGACCCTGCCGGATCTGACCAAGGATGCGACCGACCGTAACAGAACCTCACCCTTCGCCTTCACCGGCAATAAGTTCGAGTTCCGTATGGTTGGCTCCAAGGACTCCATCGCATCACCGAACATTGTGCTGAATACCATCGTGGCAGAGGCCTTTGCAGAGGCCAGCGACGTACTGGAGAAGGCAGATGACTTCGAGCTGGCTGTCCATGACCTGATTAAGAAATATCTGACCGACCATCAGAGAATCATTTTCAATGGCAATGGTTACTCCGATGCATGGGTAGAGGAGGCAGAGCGCCGCGGACTTCCGAACATCAAGTCCATGGTAGACGCTATCCCGGCTCTGACCACCGACAAGGCCGTAGCCCTCTTCGAGAAGTTCCATGTATTCACGAAGGCCGAGCTGGAGTCCCGTGTGGAGATTCAGTATGAGGCCTATGCAAAGGCCATCAATATCGAGGCGAAGGCCATGATCGATATCGCCAGCAAGCAGATCATCCCGGCTGTCATCAAGAGCACCAAGTCTCTGGCAGATACCGTGAATTCCGTGACTGCAGCAGGCGCAGAGGCCAGCGTACAGAGCGAGCTCTTAAGCGAAATCAGCGGCCTCCTGTCCGATACCAAGGTAGCCCTGCAGAAGCTGACCGACCTGGAGAAGAAGTCCGCAGAGGTTCCGGAGGGATCCGAGCTGGCACACTACTTCCACGAGGTCATCGTACCGGCGATGGCAGAGCTTCGCGCCCCGGT
>CAVKIR010000003.1:0-7321 GCA_963656395.1 Prevotella sp. CAG:279 | reverse complement strand
ACAAGGATCTGTGGCCGATGCCCTCCTACGGCGACCTGATGTTTGAGGTATAAGAGATAAGAAGTTAGTAATAGATAAAAAATAGTGATAGGTGGAATCCGGCACCAGAGTACGGAACCGGTTCCAGTCACCCCCCTTACAGACAAAGGCGGGCGGCAGACGCACTGATTGCGCTGCTGCCTGCTTTTTTGCGTGGTAACATATCTCTGTCTATAGAATCTCTTCCTCCTTGAGAAAGTGCAGGAACCAGCAGGCTGCCAGCATATCCGCACTTCCGCCGGGGGAGAGATTTTTTTCTGTAAATGCTTCATTCATGGCGTTCAGAGTCTGCCCGGAAGGACAGCCCTCCGCTTCCAGAATCGCTGCAGCCGTGGCAGCCGCCTTTTGCTGTGTGTCCCGGTCGCTTCGGGCCAGCAGATTGGTGTCCGTCATATGTGCCATTATCGCAAGGAGGACGGCTGCACCGGCCTCGTCCTTACTTTTTCCTTCTGAAAGGAGCTTCTCAAGCAGGGGAAGTCCGTACCGGGCGACAGTAGGAAGTCCGGCCTCCATCTCGCCGCGCACGCCGGTAATTCCATACTGCAGATAGAAGCGCTGCCCCGCCGTTTTGGCATTTTCCGGGGTGAGGCCTCTGTAATCCGATGCAGTCAGCCCCCGGGTCATGGCAGCACATAATTGTAAAATTCTGTCAGGATTTCTTCGCTCCTCCGGAAGCGAAGCCCCGGCAGCAGCGCACAGGATGCCGATGCTGAAGATAGCACCCTTGTGGGTATTGACGCCGCCGGTGGCACGAAGCATCTGATTTTCTGCGAATTTGCCGTGCAGTCGAAGCTTGGAAAAAAGCTCGGGAAGAGAGGCCGGATCCTTTCCGGCATAGGAGAGGCCAAGATTGCCACATTCATAAAAATAAGGCCAGAGGGCGGAGGCACTGTTCAGAAAGGAATAGAAGTCCATATCCCGGTGGCTGCCGCTATTGTCCCGATCTACGAGGCCGGGCTTCGGGGTGACGGCGACCTCGTAGAGGAGGGCGCGTACGGCCAGCTCGGCGATGCGGGACGCATCTCGCTCCTCCGGCATCTCAGGCAGGGTTACATTCGTTTCAGCCATTTCAGGCGCCTCCTTCTTCCAAAAGTTTGTAATAAGCATACGAAAAAAAGGGATAAATGGGAAGAGCTTCTGCAATTCCCTTTCGGAATTCCCACATAGAAAAACAGAATTTTTCAAAGGAATACGGCGGGGGTAAGATAAAGCCATAAGCTATAAGGGAGGAGTAGAAAATGGGTTTACACATTGTCGATGAGGCGAATCGGTGCCTGAACTGCAAAAAGCCGATGTGTCAGCAGGGCTGTCCGGTGCATACGCCGATTCCGAAGATTATCTCGATGTTCAAGGAAAATCGGGTCATGGAAGCAGGTGAGATGCTCTTCGAGAACAATCCGATGTCCGTCATCTGTTCCATCGTCTGTAATCACGAGAAGCAGTGTGCGGGAAACTGTGTATTGGGAAAAAAAGGAAATCCGGTGCATTTTTCCAGCATCGAGACTTATATCTCCGACACCTATCTGGACCGGATGGAGATCCCGAAGGTGGAAAAGAAGTCCCAGAAGGTGGCAGTCATCGGAGCAGGCCCTGCGGGCATGACGGTCGCGATACTGCTGGCGAAAAAGGGATATCCGGTTACCATCTTCGAGTGGAAGGATAAGATCGGCGGCATCGTCCAATACGGAATTCCCGAGTTTCGTCTGCCAAAGGAGATTCTGGAGCGCTACCGGAAAAAGATGACCGAGATGGGAATTCAGATTCGACCGAATACCACCATCGGCGCGGTTCTGAAGATCGACGATCTGCTCCGGGACGGCTATGCATCGATCTTCGTGGGAACCGGCGTATGGAAGGCACGGAATCTGGGCATCGAAGGCGAGTGCCTGGGCAATGTACACTTCGGAATCGACTATCTGGCAAGCCCCGAGGCCTATCATCTGGGAGAAACGGTAGCGATCATCGGCATGGGCAATGCAGCCATGGACGTGGCGAGAACAGCCCTTCGAAACGGAGCCAGGAAGGTGACGCTCTATGCGAGAGGAACGCGGATCGCGGCGAACTCGCATGAGGTATCCTATGCGCAGCTGGACGGAGCAGAGTTCGTATTTCGAAAGGAGATACGGCGGATTACCGAAAAGGGACCGGTCTTCTCGGATTCCATCCTGGATGAGAATAACAAGGTCATCGGCTGTGAGGAAGCAGAGGAGCAGGTGGAAGCAGATTCCACCATCATTTCCATCAGTCAGGGACCCCGCAGAAAGCTGATCCGAACCACCGTAGGCCTGGAGGGCTCCGAGAAGGGTCTGCTGCTGGTGGACGAGAACGGCATGACCACGAAGGAGGGCGTGTTCGCCGCCGGGGATGTGGTACACGGCTCGAAAACCGTCGTTCATGCCGTGGAGGGCGCGAAGATAGCGGCAGAGGGCATGATCCGATACATGGAAGGCAAAGCAAATAAGGCATAAAAACGCGATAAGCGAAGGAGGAAGCATTTTGGGAAAATCATTAACCAGAAAAATCATTGAGTCACATTATGTATCCGGCAGTATGGTGCCGGGAGAGGAGGTCTTCATCAAGGTAGACCAGACCCTGACCCATGACATCAACGCAGTCATGACCTATCTGGCCTTCGAGGCCATCGGCCTGGACCGAATCCGCACCGAGTGCAGCGTAAGCTATCTCGATCACAATTTACTGTACGTGGATCATAAGACACCGGATGATCACATCTACCTGACATCCGCAGCGAAGCGCTTCGGCGTTCACGTATCCAGACCGGGCAACGGTATCTGCCATTCCGTCCATGTGGCACGCTTCGGCGCACCGGGTAAGGTAAGCATGGGCGGAGACAGCCATACACCCCACGGAGGCTCCATCGGTATGCTTTGCATCGGAGTTGGCGGCATGGACGTGGCGACCGCTATGACAGGCGTGCCGATGCGCCTGAAGATGCCGCGGGTCATCAAGGTCTACCTGACCGGACAGCTGAAGCCGGGTGTCAATGCCAAGGAGGTCATCCTGGAGATGCTTCGTAAGGTCACCATCAAGGGCGGCCTGGGCAATGTCTATGAGTATGTGGGACCGGGAGCAGCCACCCTTGAGGTACCGGAGCGTGCTACCATCACGAACATGGGTGCAGAGATGGGAGCCACCACTTCGATCTTCCCGGCGGATGAGCAGGTGCGTAAGTTCATGAAGGCACAGGGCAGAGAGGATGCCTATGTGGAGCTTCTTCCGGATGAGGATGCCGAGTACGATGAGGAGATAGACATCGACTTAAGTGAGCTTGAGCCCCTGGTGGCATGTCCGCACCAGCCGGACAATGTAAAGCTCATGAGCGAGGTGGAAAAGCTTCCGGTGCAGCAGGTCTTTATCGGCAGCTGTACGAATACCAGCTATGCGGACGTCGCGAAGGCGGCACTGGTATTTCAGGGCAGAAAGGTCAACGACAATGTCAGCTGCACCTGCGCGGTGAATTCCCGTCAGACCTACAAGGCTCTGCTGCGGGACGGCTACGTGGATATGCTGATCGATGCCGGCGTGCGCTTCCTGGAGATCGCCTGCGGTCCCTGCTGCGCCATCGGCCAGACACCGGCTACCGAGGGTGTCGCGGTACGTACCTCGAACCGGAACTTCAAGGGAAGAGCCGGCAACCCGAATGCAAAGATCTACCTGGTAAGTCCGGAGAGCGCGGCAGCGACAGCCATCATGGGAACCTTCGCCACAGCGGAGGAGATCCTCGGAGCAGACGTGGCAAAGCTCGCGTCCATCAGGGAGCCGGAGGTATATGATATCAACGACAATCTGATTATCCAGCCCCTTCCGGAGGAAGAGGCGAAGAAGGTGGAGATCGTGCGCGGACCGAACATCAAGTTCCTTCCGGTGCCGGATGTACCCGAGCAGTATCTGAAGGCTCCGGTCAGCTTAAAGGGCGGTGACAATATCTCCACCGATGACATCACTCCGGCCAGTGCGGAATTTTCCAGCATGCGCTCGAATATCCCGCTGATGTCCCAGTATTGCTATCACAGATATGCACCGGATTTCGCGGCCAGGGCGAAGGAGCTGGGCAAGAGCATCATCGTAGGCGGTGAGAACTACGGCCAGGGATCCTCCAGAGAGCATGCAGCCATCAATCCCATGTATCTGGGCGTGAAGTGTGTCATCGCCAAGAGCATCGCCCGGATTCACAAGGGCAATCTCGTGAACCACGGCATTATCCCGATGCTCTTTGCCGATCCGGCTGATTACGATCGGATCGACCAGGGAGATGAGCTGGAGATCACGGATCTGCTGGATCAGATTCCGACCAGAAAAGTACAGGTTAAGGACGTGACAAAGAATTTTGTCTTTGATGTAAATCTCGATCTGTCTGACAATGAGATTCAGGTCGTATTATGTGGCGGTCAGCTTCGTTTTCTCAAAAAACAGCTGGCAGAGCAGAAAGGAGAATAGGATGAACGCACAGGATGTAAAGAGGGCACAGGAAAAGTTCGGCGCATTGATCGAGCAGGAAGCAGTTCGCATCGAGAAGATGAAGGAGTCTGCAGAGCAGGTGGATCTGACGAAGAAGGAGCGGGTAATCGTAGGAATTATCCCGGGCGACGGCATCGGCCCGCTTCTGATGAGCCAGGCTCGGCGGGTGATGCAGGTGCTGGTCGGATCTGAGATCGAGAAAGGCAGGATCGAAGTCCGGGAGATCGAGGGCATGACCATCGAGAACCGTGTGGCGAAGAATGAAAGTCTTCCGCCGGAGATCCTCGCGGAGATCAAAAAATGCGATGTGTTGCTCAAGAGTCCCCTTACCACACCGCGGGCCGGAGACGGGATGCCGAACCTGGTCAGCGCCAACAGCCTGCTCAGACGTGGACTAGACCTGTTCGCAGCCGTGCGTCCGATCAAGATTCGCGAGAAGAACATCGACTGGACCTTCTTCCGTGAGAACATCGAGGGAGAATACATCTGGGGCAATAAGGGCATCCAGGTGGATGAAGATCTGGCCGTGGACTTCAAGGTACAGACCCGTCAGGGAAGTGAACGGGTAGCAAGAGCCGCCTTTGAATTTGCCAGAAAGAACGGTAAGAAAAACGTGACGGTGGTAACCAAGGCCAATATCGTGAAGCTGGCGGACGGCAATTTCATCAAGGCTGTGCGCAAGGTGGGCGAGGAATATCCGGAGATCGAGATCCAGGAGCGCCTGGTGGATGCCATGTGCGCGAAGATGCTGGATACGGAGTTCACCCGGGGCATCGAGGTGCTGGTGCTGCCGAATCTCTACGGAGATATCGTGACGGATGTGGCGGCCGAGCACTCCGGCGGTCTGGGCGCTGCCTGCTCCTCGAATATGGGCACCCGCTATGCCTTATTCGAAGCCATCCACGGCTCGGCACCGAAGATGATCGAGGAGGGGCGGGGAGCCTATGCAGATCCCTGCAGCCTGATCCGCGCCATGGGACAGATGCTGGCTCATATCGGCTATACGAAGGAGAATGCCCTTCTGGAGCAGGCCCTTGATATCTGCACCGTCACCGAGCGTAAGGTGGTGGTAACCAGAAGACCCGACGGAGCCAGTGCGGTGGAATTTACAGACTATCTGCTAGACACATTGGGAAAAAACAGAAATTAAGACGAAAGACGCTCCTCCTTTGTTGAAACCATAGAGAAATATATGGTATGATAAAGATAGTTATGTCGCTGTGGTTTCACAAAGGAGAGAGTATGAAAGATTCAGATTGGGAAATATTGTATGAACTGCATAAGAATCCGAATATGACAAAGGTGGCGAATCTGCTCTATATGACGCAGCCCTCGCTGACCAAGCGGATCCAGCACATCGAAGAGGAATTTCAGGTAGCCATCGCGAACCGCACGCCCAAGGGACTGGAATTCACACCGGAGGGGGAATTCCTGGCCGCCCAGGGCGAGCGGTATCTGGAATTCCTGCGGAAGACCCGGGAGTCCCTAAGGGAGATGAAGGAACAGGGAGGCGGAGAGATCGTGATCGGATCCTCCTATACCTTCAGCAAATACACCCTGTCCGATCTGCTGCTGGATTACCGCAGGGATCACCCGAACATCAATTTCAGCATCGTGAATGAACAGAGCAATGTCCTCTTTCGAAAGATGCTGGATGATTCCATCGACGTGGGCTTCATCCGGGGCGACTACGAGGGACCGGTGAACCGCGTACTCTTCGGAAAGAATGCCGCCTATCTGGTGACGAAGGAGCCGGTGGACTTCGAAGAGCTTCCAAGGATGCAGTATCTGGGCTATCGCACCAATGATCGCTCGGCGGAGATCCTGCATGCCTGGTGGCAGAATCGATTCGAGCAGGAATTCCCCTCCGGAATGGTGGTAGGCTACGTGGATGTGGCCTGGCAGCTCATCGAGCGGGGCGTCGGCTATACGCTTTGCTTCCTGCCGGATCACTTTGAGAACACCCACGGCCTCTGCCTGACGCCCCTTCAAGATCTGGAGGGAAATGAGGTGACCCGGAATACCTGGTTCATCTACTCGAAGAACAAGCGGCTGGCGGGTCAGCTGGAGGAATTTGTAGCCTATGTGGAACAGTATATCAGACAGGGAAGCAAGTCCCTGCCCTGATAGAAATGCAGAGGGAATATGAAAGATATAGACTGGAAAATTCTGGTAGTTTTATACGAGAAAAAAAGCATGACCAAGGCCGCGGAGGCCCTCTATATGACCCAGTCCGCGCTGACCAAGCGCGTGCGTGCCATCGAGGAAGAATGGAATATCGAGGTAGTGAAGCGTACCAGCCAGGGTGTGGTATTCACGGAGGACGGGACCTATCTTGTGAAGAAGGCCAATATCATGATTGACTTCCTGAAGGAGATCGAGCACCATTTCCGGGGCAATACCAAAAAGGAGCTTCTCAAAATCGGTGTGCCGAATTCCTTTGCCCGCATTCATATGCCGAACCTCCTGATGGAGTATCTGGGACAGTATCAGAATCTGCAGATTCGGACGGTATCGAGTCCCAGCGATGTCATCATCCAGAAGCTGACCGGCGGAAGTCTCGATATGGGAATCATCTGCGGAGATTATCCGTTTATAGGCGAGAAGATCTGCCTGATGAACGAGGAGATGTATATGGTCACGCCCAAGGGCATGAAGTTCGACGAGATCGAGCGGCATACCCTGATCGAATCCTACTACAATCCCCTGGTGAAGCTGATGGTGAATCAGTGGTGGCAGAGCCATTTCGGGGAAATTCCCCAGGATACCTACAGCGTACCCCATGCGGACATCGCTCTGGAGA
>CAVKIR010000002.1:20516-21099 GCA_963656395.1 Prevotella sp. CAG:279 | reverse complement strand
TCCAACTGGTGCGCCGCCACCGCGCCGCCCCATAAAAAATCATCTCTTAACATCTTACGGTCACTCCCGTTTTGTATTTGTCAGGTTCTCGCGATTTCCTTAACTGTCCTTATTCTAGCATCCCGCCGTCCAAAACTCCACCGATAAAAATGCCACATTGAATCTGGTAACCAGACCTCAATGTGGCAATCCTTTTCGCGTACCTTATTCTCCTTTTAAAAGCTCCATCAAAACCTCATACTCCGGCTCATTGATAAGCCTCTGAATCGCAGCTTCACTCAAGGCGAAGCGCGCCGTCGCCTCATAAAATTTCTGCCTGTCCGGATCCTCTTTTCTTCCTATAGAAGAAAGTAGAACCACCTGAACCGGATTCCGGTTCCAGATCACCGGATGCTCCAGCACCGCCACATAGGCGAAGCTCTCCTCCGAGGCAATCCGGTTCGGATGGGGAATGGCGATCCGGTAGCCGTAATCCATCTGGATGTAGGCCTCCCGCTCCAGCACCAGATCGTAAAAATCCGCGTCCACCTGCTCCTGCCGCACAATCACGTCGCAGAGAGCTTCCAGCACATCGTCCTTATTG
>CAVKIR010000002.1:5895-20506 GCA_963656395.1 Prevotella sp. CAG:279 | reverse complement strand
TCCTTATTGTCTCCCGGAAAATCAGGCAGGAAGCGCTCGGGTCGGAAGTATTTTTCCAGATAGTCCGGATTACCCTTTTTCAGAACCTCCGTCACCTTCCGGATATCCTCGTCCCCGAGGAAGGCACCCACCTCCATAATCGGAACCGGAACCTCCAGGGTAATGGGAACCGTGGTGAAAATATACTGGACTTTGGAAAAATCAAACTGCTCCAGCTCGCCCAGGTCGCAGACATAGATGCTCCGCAGATAGTCGGCAAATTCCTGTTCGTACTTGTATTTCAGCAATCGGGAGGAACCCTTTCCGGTACTGCACACCACCAGGATATCCGCCTTTTCTCCCAAACGCTCCTTCTCGATGGCCAGCTCAAAAATCAGGGCCAGGTAGCCGATTTCGTCCTCGGAGATTTCCTTATGGTAATGATCCCGCAGCACCTGCACGGCCTCGCTGGATATCTGATAGGCAAGGCTGTATTTTCCCTTGATATCCGGAAGCAGCGGATTTTCCAGCGGAATATCGAAGCGGAGCCGCACGTCCAGCGGCACCAGATGCTGATTCAGTGTCATACGGACGTCGAAATTATTATGAAAATCCAGGTGATAGACCCGTTTGACCACATCCAGCATCTCCAGGGCCATCCGATCCATCTGCTCCCGGATGACGAAGTTGGTCTCATTTTCCACCACATTGCCCACCATGCGCTTGCCGGTCAGGTAAAGCAGCAGGTAATTTTCTTCCTCTTCCTTATATACAATCCCATCCTGTTCACCGATTTTCGCAATCAGTTCTTTGACAAAGCTCCGTTCCCGGTCGCTGATCTCCGGCAGGCCGTCGATGGTCATGTCCAAATCATGGCCATAGTGGATGCGACGCCAGGATACATAGACGTATTCCACAAAGTTGCTGAAGGCTGTCTCGGACAGACGGATTTCATACTGATTCAGCAGAGTTCTTACATATTTTGCCAGTCCCACCAGCTCCTGCTCCATATGCTCGCTGTCCATATCCTCCAGACTGTTGCGTTTTACGAAATAATCGCAAATAAACCGACGGGCGTCGATTTCCCGACCCATCAGTTTGATTCCGTAGTTGGGCTTCCGATCCAGCCAGAGCCCGTAACGCTTCACTATCATTTCCACCCGCTTCAGGGTCTTCGTCAGGGTCGTCTTGGATATGTACAGGAAGTTGCAAAGCTCCTCGGACTTGGTATAATCCGTATGCCATACCAGATAAGCCAGCAGATATTCGGTCCGATCCTGTCCGTTATCCGGAACCGCTGTCTCCTGTCCGGCGTTTTTCAATTCTTCCAGTTTTTCCCTGTCCGTAATCTCCAGACGGTATCCGTGCCGTGCCCGGGAATCCATCCACGCTCCGTTTCCTTCCAGCGTCTCCTTCAATTCCTTCAGACGGATACGGACTGTCTTTTCACTTACCTGCAGCTTCTCCGCCAGATACGCCGCCGTCCGGTATTCCTCCGGCTCCAGCAGATCCAGCAGCTCCCGCAATTCTTTTCGCAGCATAGCCGTCTCTCCCTCTCTATACTGCTTTCATTATAACAGGGGCATTTTTAAATTTCCACTTTGGTTTTTACCAGATTGAATCTGGAAATTCACGAAAAAGACGCCGAAGCCCTCTGACTTCGACGCCTTATGCTGTTTCCTAGTAGATACTGCACCCGCACTTCCCATTCTCCTTGGTCCGGTACAGCGCCTTATCCGCATCCTGGAAGATGTCCTCGCCCGGATTCTCCCGGTCGGAGAAGGCTACGCCGACACTGACAGAGACCTTGGGAAGACCGTCCTCTGCCTGGCTCAGTGCCTGGTTGATGGCCGCGATCTTTTCCTCGATGGTATAGCCTAGGTCGCTGGTCATCTCCACCATGACGACGGCGAACTCATCCCCGCCGATCCGGCAGACGAAGTCGATGCTTCGGAACATCTGCTTTAGGAGTCCCGCCACCTTCTGAAGGATCTGATCGCCTACCGCATGCCCGTAGGTGTCGTTGACGGATTTGAAGATATCCACGTCCACCAGAATCAGGGCATAATGGCTCTCCCCATTTTTATAAATCTGCAGAACCCGATCAAAGGATCCGCGATTCATCAGATCGGTCAGGGCATCGTATTCCGCCTCATGCCGGATCAGCCGCTGGGTTTCCAGATTCTCCTCATAGACACGGTTATAGGTGGCGGCCAGGTTCTGAAGCTCCAGAGCTCCGTCTATCGGGAAGATGCTTCCCTCCAGAATACAGTCATTGTAGCGAACCAGGGGCTTCACGATCAATCTTCGCACCATCACGCACATCTCGATCATCAGCAGAAGCACACAGGTAACGCCCAGTGCCAGCTTGCGATAAAGCCTCTCTGCCTTACGCATGGCCTGCTTCTGTGCCTCCTGGGTCTGGCTTCGAATCGCGGAGATTCCGCTCTCCATCTTTTCTGCGATGCTGCTTCTCTGCCGCTGGTAGGCGATTCCGCTCACCAGCTTCTTCGCTCTTTCCTGCTTCGCATCGTCGGTGGCATGGATATCCGCCTCCGTAAGCTCTACCCCCTGCACCGACTCCGGGCAGGTCGCCATATTGACACCGGTACTCTCCGCGATGAGACGCATCGCATAGAGATCCGTCTCCATCTGCGCATCGGATTCCGCCAGGGCATCCTCCAGAGAGGCATAGGCTTCGCTTCCTTCAAAATAGATCTTCAGCTGTTCCAGAGCCTTCTCTCTTCGTCTCGTGTGCTCCGCTTCATTTACATATTTTTCCATGTACTCCCGCTCACCGGTCAGCACATAGAGCCGCACCTCATCGGTCAGATAATTCGCTCCATCCTCCAGCTCCCCGGTGGCTTCCTCGCAGGCGATGTATTCCTCCGTAAGACTTCGAAGCTCCTTGAATTCCCGAAAGCTGGCGATCCCCAGGCCGACCAGCAGTGCGGTCAAGGCCAGCGTCAGTGCACCGCTCCACCTGCTGACGGTCTGAATCTTGATATGACTCATCTGTGTACCTTCTCCTCTTGTAAAATGTATTTCCCCCAGATTTCTACAGAATATTCCGGAAATCATTGAACATCACCGCCAACATCAAAGCCATCAGAAGCATCAGGCCTGCAAAATGAATCGAGCCCTCCTTCTCCGGATCGATTCGTTTCCCCCGACGAAGCACCTCCAGAAAAAGAAAGACCAGCCGCCCGCCGTCCAGAGCCGGGATGGGCAGAAGATTCATGACACCTAAGTTTGCCGACAGAAGAATCGAGATGTTCAGCATATTCAGCCATACATAGAAGCTGCCGTCCGGCTTGCTGGCCTCGTAGGTCTTCCCAATCGTATCCACGATGCCCACGGGTCCGGAGATATCACGAGTACTTACCTTTCCGGCCACCATCAGGCGAAGGCTTTGCAGCGTCGTCTCTATCCAGTATTTTACCTCATAAGCACTGTAGCCTATGGTCGAAAGGAGATTTCCCTTTGTCCGGACACCGGAGCCCTGAAAGCCCAGAAGATAGGTACCGCTCTCGCTTAACTTAGGTTCCAGAGTCACCGTATGGAGCTCTCCGTCCCGCTCGTAGGTGACCGTCACCGTCTCCTTCTGATGCATCCGCACATAGATGCTGATCTCCCGGTAGATATGAATCCTTTTCTGATTCATCTGCACGATCCGATCCCCGGGCTCTATCCCGGCCTCCGCTGCCGGATAGCCCTCTGTCACAGCTGCCACCGTGGGTGCGTCATAGCCGATGCTGCCGATGATAAAGAGGGACAGGAAAAAAGCCAGTATAAAATTGAAGATGGGGCCGGCTGCCACCACGGAAATCCTTGTCCAGACGGATTTGCTGCCGAAGGAATTCTCCTCGTCGCTTTCGCCGTCCTCTCCCACCATCATGCAGGAACCGCCGAAGGGCAGGAGCTTTACGGAATACCGGGTCTCCCCGATCTGCTTACTGAAAAGCCGGGGACCCATTCCCAGAGAAAATTCCGTTACACCGATGCCGCCCCTCTTCGCCAGAAGAAAATGGCCGAATTCATGGATGATCACGACCAGACTGAATACCAGAAGGGAAAGTATGATTTTCAACCTACCACCTGCTTTCGATAAATTCGTAGACCGCCTGCTCCGTATCCAGAATCTCCTCTACAGACGGATTCTCTTTTACTTTATGCTGCGCCATACAGGTCGCGATGATCTCCGGGATCTGCAGATATGCGATCTTGCGATCCAGAAATTTGGCCACCGCGCGCTCATTGGCTGCATTGTATACGGTCGGCATGGAACCGCCCGCTGCCGCCGCATCGAAGGCCAGCTTCAGGCCCTGAAAGGTCTCCATGTCCGGCTTCTCGAAGGTGATTTCCGTAAGCTTCCAGAAATCCAGCCGCTCGCCGGGCAGGAAACGCCGCTCCGGATAATAGAGGGCATACTGGATCGGCAGTTTCATATCCGGCGTACCAAGCTGAGCGATGACTGCGCCGTCCACGAATTCCACCATGGAATGAATGATGCTCTTGGGCTGCACCACGATCTGGATATCCTTCGGCTCCACGCCGAAGAGCCATTTCGCCTCCATCATTTCCAGTCCCTTATTCACCAGCGTGGAGGAATCGATCGTAATCTTCCGACCCATGGCCCAGTTCGGATGCTTCAGGGCATCCTCCACCTGGATATTCTTCAGATCCTCGAGCTTCCTTCCGCGGAAGGGCCCGCCGGAGGCTGTCAGGAGAATCTTCTTCAGCTGGCTCCGGTTTTCTCCGTGCAGGCACTGGAAAATGGCGCTGTGCTCGCTGTCCACCGGCAGAATCTGTACCCCGGTCTCCTGCGCCAGCGGGATAATGATATGCCCTGCAGTCACCAGAGTCTCCTTATTCGCCAGGGCGATATCCTTGCCGGCCTTCATGGCCGCGATGGTAGGAACGATTCCTATCATTCCCACGATGGCCGTCACCACGATCTCTGCCTCCGGCAGGGTGCAGACTTCGATCAGGCCATCCATGCCGGATACGATCTTCACGTCCAGATCCTTTACCGCCTCCCGAAGCTCTCTTGCTTTTTCCTCCGTCCAGACGGCTGCCAGGCGGGGATGGAACTCCCGGATCTGCTCCTCCAGTTTCTTTATATTACTTCCGGCTGCCAGAGAGACGATCTCCAGGTCGCCGTTCGTTCTTGCTACTTCCAGGGTCTGGGTTCCGATGGAGCCGGTGGAGCCCAGAATTGCTATCTTTTTCATATGCTTCTCCTTATCGGCTGAACACCAAGAGGGTCAGCGCGTAGATAATCGGCGCGGTAAAAATCACGCTGTCGAACCGGTCCAGAATACCGCCGTGTCCCGGAATCAGATGTCCATAGTCCTTGATATTATGATTTCTCTTAATGGCGGAGGCTGCCAGGTCACCGATCTGGGATACCACTGCACCCGCTGCACAGAGAATCACGCAGCCCCTGATATCCAGATGGAAGGCCAGACCGTAAAGAGCACCCAGAAGGGCTGCTCCCGCGATACCGCCGATGCCGCCCTCGATGGATTTCTTCGGGCTTAAAACCGGTGCCATCTTATGCTTTCCGATCAGCATGCCCACCGCATAGGCGCAGGTATCGCAGCCCCAGGAGCAGATGAAGATCAGGAAATACACGATGGATGTATTTCTTCCCTCAATGGGAATCATACGGGTCTGGTACAGGAAGGACAGCATCAGCGCCACATAGACCAGGCCGAAAAACGATGCAGTGATCGCATCCGTCTGATATTTCGGGAAGGTCACCACATAGATAGTCATCAGCACCATCAGGAAGGCCACCAGAAGCAGGGGACCGGCCAGGTTCAGGGCTTCGCCCAGATAGACCGTTCCGTAATAAAGCACCACGAAAATCATACCGCAGATACCCGGCGCCTTCTTCTCCAGGCCGAAGACCTTCAGGAATTCCCGGTAACCGATCAGGGAAATCAGAAAGGTGAATCCGAACAGAACCCTTCCGCCCACGATGCCAGTGGAAATGATGATCGCCAGCAATACGATGCCGCTCAGAAGTCTGGTAAGAAACGATTTCATTCTATTCCTCCCTTACACCGCCGTAACGTCGGTCACGCTTATTGTAAGCCAGAATCGCTTTTTCCAGCTCCTGTTTCGAGAAATCCGGCCAATGTACATCGGTAAAATAAAATTCTGCATAGGCCAGCTGCCATAAAAGGTAATTCGACAGGCGCTGCTCCCCACTGGTGCGAATCAGGAGATCCGGATCGGGAATACCCGCCGTATCCAGGTACCCGGCAAAGGTCTCCTCACTGATATCCGCCGCCGTCAGCTTGCCCGCATCCCGGTCAGCTGCCATCCTCTTCATGGCGCGCACCATCTCGTCCCGGCTTCCGTAATTGATGGCAATCTGGAAATTCAGTCCGTCATGATCCTTTGACGCCTCCTCCAGCTCTGCCACGCTCTTCTGAATATCCGGAGCAAGACCTGTCTTGTCGCCGATGACCCGCACGCGCATATGGTTCTTCTCCGCGGTCTTCAGGCAGTTCTTCATGTAGTTTCGCAGAAGCTTCATCAGGGCGTCCACCTCATCCTGCGGCCGCTTCCAGTTCTCTGTGGAAAAGGCATAGACCGTCAGATACTTGATGCCCATATTCCAGGCTTCCCGACAGATGGTCTCCACGGTCTTGGCTCCCTGGACATGGCCGTAATTGCGGGGCATTCCCTTGGACTTGGCCCAGCGTCCGTTGCCGTCCAGAATGATGGCCACATGCTGCGGAATCTTGATATTATCTTCCATATTTTTCCTCCGTAACGTTTGATCTCAAACCGCTCTGTCTCAGAACGGTCTGAATCGCACAATGGGACGGGCAGCACAAAGATACCACCCGTCCCCTCATATTCTCTGCGTAATGACTCTTATACCGTCATGATCTCCTTGGACTTCTCGTCCACAGCCTTATCGATCTCTGTGATGTATTTGTCAGTCATCTTCTGGGTCTTAGTCTCCAGATCCTTCATATCATCCTCGGAAATCTCGTTGGCCTTGTTCTGCTTCTTAAAGGCCTCATTGGCATCGCGGCGGATATTGCGGATGGCTACCTTGGCAGCCTCGCCCTTCTTCTTGATATCCTTTACCAGTTCCTTTCTGCGCTCCTCGGTCAGCTCCGGGAAGACCAGACGGATGACGGTACCGTCGTTGGACGGTGTGATGCCAAGGTCAGATGTCATAATCGCCTTCTCGATGGCCTTAATCAGACTCTTCTCCCAGGGCTGAATCTGCAGCATTCTCGGCTCCGGCACGGAGATATTGCCCACCTGCTGAATCGGGGTCGGCGTTCCGTAGTAGTCTACCTTCAGCTTATCCAGCACATGCGGATTCGCACGGCCTGCCCGGATCGCCGTGAACTCGCGGTTCATAGCGTCGTAGGACTTTGTCATCTTCTCTTCATATACCTGTAATCTCTCATCCATGTTGAAATCCTCCGATTGATTCTTATACGGTAATCCTTGTTCCGTTAAATTTCCCTCTTACAGTATCGACGATGCTGTTCTCTCCCTCCAGGCCGAAGACAAGCATCGGCATATGATTCTCCATACACATGATGGAAGCCGTCAGATCCATGACAGCCAGACGCTTGTCTACCACCTCCGCGATGGAAATCTCATCATACTTCTTTGCATTCGGATTCAGCTTCGGATCGCTGTCATAGACCCCGTCAATGGCCTTGGCCAGCAGAATCACATCGGCCTCGATCTCGATGGCACGAAGGGTGGTGCCGGTATCCGTGGAGAAATAGGGATGTCCGGTGCCGCCTGCGAAGAATGCCACGCCGCCCTCATTCAGGAAAGCCACTGCCTCATCCTTGGTAAACAGCTTCGCAAAGCCGCCGCACACAAAGGGGGTATACACCTGTGTCTTCATTCCCACGGAGCGGAAAATCTCCGAGGTATAGATGCAGTTCATCACCGTCGCCAGCATACCGATCTGATCTGCTTTGGTACGCTCCATATTCTCGCTGGTGCGGCCTCTCCAGAAGTTCCCGCCGCCGATGACGATGCCCACCTGAATGCCGTCATCCACCAGGGTCTTCACCTGCTTGGCCACGCCCAGAACCGTAGCCTCATCAAAGCCTGTATGCTTCTCGCCCGCGAGCGCCTCACCGCTTAATTTCAGTAATACTCGTTTCATGTTCGAGATCTCCTTTATTGCTCAATACTGGTTATAGTATATCACAGGTACTATCGCTATTTCAATGATTAAAATACGCGTTTACTCCCTGCACCAGTCCGTCAGCCAGATTCGAGAGCGTCTCATCGCTGTGATCGGAGCAGGCGTTGCCAAGCTCCATATCCACGGAGGGGATGGTGCTGTAGGAGGTCTGGGTCAGATCGATGCTCATATGACCGTTCTTGTAAATAGCCGCTCCCCGAGCGCTCAGTCCCTGTATCAGACTCGCTCCCAGCGCGTCGTGCTGCTGCCAATGGGAGGCCACCGGCTCCATGCCCTTCAGACCGTCCGGCACGGAGATATAGAAGCAGCCCTTGTCGTAGCTAAGACCGTCGCCGTCCCAGTGGAGGGCGATATGGCAGTCGGCCACATTGTTGCAGATGACTGTCCGGGCTACGTTGTCTAGCTGCACGTCGTCGCCGTCCCGCACCATCAGCACATCGTAGCCCGCCGCCAGCAGCTTATCCCGGAAGATCTGCGCCATCCTTAAGGTCACGCTCTTCTCCGGCGTGCCATCCTGGAAGGTCATGCCGCCGGATACTGCTGCCGCCTTCGTGGCTCCCTGACCTGTGCTGCCGCCGGTGGTCTTCGCGGAGCCGTCCGGATGGCAGAGGGTTTTCACGCTGCTTCCGCCGGAGGTGCCGTGACCTGCATTGACACCAACAGTGATGTCCTTTCGATTATATACCGCTCGGTATAGAACCGCAGAGCCACTGTGAATCGCGGAGTGGTCGGCATACTGCCAGGAGTCGTCCAGGGAAATCTGCTGGCCGTCCTCGTAATTGACGTTTGCTGCGGTGTCGACGGATTCGCTGTCATCTGCCGCATCGGCCCCTTCCGTGTCCGTCGCAGCCTCAGCGTCTTCCGTGGCTTCTGTAGTTTCTTTCGCAGAATCTATTTCAGCCTCCTCATCGTTGGCCGCTTCTTCCGGCTCTTCCTCTTTTTCTTCTGTCTCTGTCGTCTCTTCTTCCTGCTCTGCGGCCGCGCTCTCCTGCTGCGCCGCCTCGTCCGCCTTCTCTGCGCCGCAGCCCCACAGGCTCGCCGCCAAAAGAGCCAGACATAGCCTCCTAACCCATTTTTTCTTCATGGCTATCCTCCCGCCTGCCCTTTACCGGGCAGCAGATTTCTTTCCGTATTTGTAACTGTTCAGAGCCAAGCAAAATTTCATAAATCAGACGTGAAATGCTCGCATTTCTAAGGCTGATTATGGAATTTTATTTGGCGGATACGCCACACCGACGAAATGCGAAGCGTTTTGGAGGTTGGTTCTGAACAGTTACCCGTATTTTTTATTAATCCCCACGACCACGCCGCTCAAAGCCAGAAGTGCCATGGCGTTCGGGATAACCATCAGGCCGTTGAAGAAATCTGCCAGCTCCCAGACCAGATCTACCTTCAGGGTGGAGCCCACGATGATGAAGGCCACGACGATGAGGGAGTACAGCTTCACAGCCTTCTTGCCGAAGAGATACTGTACGTTGATCTGTCCGAAGAAATGCCAGCTCAGCACCGTGGAGAAGGCGAAGAACAGAAGACAGATGGCTACGAAGATGTCGCCAAAGCTTCCGAAGCCCCGCATAAATGCCTCCTGGGTCAGGGCAATGCCGCCCTTGCCGGAATCCATGGCGCCGGTGGTCAGTACGGAGAATACAGTCAGGTTCAGCACGATAAAGGTATCGATGAAGACACTGATCATGGCGGTCAGTCCCTGCTCGTGGGGGTTCTTTGCCGCCGCTCTTGCATGAGCGTGAGGTGTGGAACCCATACCGGCCTCATTGGAGAAGAGTCCGCGGGCCACGCCGTAGCGGATGGCCTCACGCACGGTGATGCCCGCCGCGCCGCCAACTACTGCGGTCGGATTGAACGCGCCCACGAAAATCATTTTAAACGCGCCCGGAAGGGCGTTGATGTTCATGCCAATCAGAATCAGGCTGCCTACGATATAGATGCCCGCCATGAACGGTACGACCTTTTCTACCACCGCTGCCAGTCTGGTGGTGCCGCCCACGAAGATGAAGGCCGCTACGATCGCCAGAATGATACCGACAGCCACCGGCGGAATATCGATATTCCGGGATTCAAAGACACCGGAGAAGGCCGAGCCGATGGAGTTGGACTGTACCATATTGCCCATGAAGCCCAGGGCCAGGATGATGAAAATGGCGAAAATCACTGCCAGCACCCGTCCGAAGGTGCCTTTAAAGGCCTGATGGATATAGTAAACCGGGCCTCCGGTCACCTCACCGTCTTTCTTCGTCTTATATTCCTGGGCCAGGGTCGCCTCCCCGTAGATGGTCGCCATTCCGAAGAAGGCGCTGACCCACATCCAGAAGATGGCTCCCGGGCCTCCGGCCATCAGTGCCGTGGCCGCACCGGTCAGATTACCCGTGCCGACCTGCGCCGCGATGGCGGTAGCCAGAGACTGGAAGGGAGTCATCTCGCCCTCCTTCCTCTCTCCGCCGGATGCCTTAAAGTGTCCGAATACCAGGCGCCAGGCCTCCCCGAACTTTCGTACCTGGATAAAGCGCAGGCGAATCGTAAAGAAGATTCCCGTGCCGCACAGGATGAGGAGCAGGATCAGTCCCCACATCCATTCATTTACTGCTTTTACAAATTCCAACATCTCTTACTTTTCCTCTCTCTTTTCATTTAAATGAGCGTAACTATTCAGCACCCCATTCGCAAAATCGCCTCTGCGAGGCTTTCCTTTTGCTCATGTGGTTACTTCGCCATATAAAACTGCTTATCTGCCTGAATGCAAGCATTCGCAGAACGCAGTTTTGCATGGCTCTGAATAGTTACAAATGAGCTTAACAAGCAGCCAAAATTATATCGACTATAGCATACTTTTGTCCGCCATACAAGGACTATCCGGGAAATTTTTCTTCTCTTCCTTTTTTCTTCCGAAAATCCTGTGAATTTTCCCCGGTACTTGTTTACTTTTCATTGAAAATATATTAAAATCGAACCGAACTATAATGTTAAACTATGATAAAGGAGATTTTTGTTATGGAAATTTCAGCTTTACAGAAAGCCAGATATGCGTACGCTCCGAAGCTTCCGGGTATGCTCCGCAACGGCATCGCAGATATTTGCGTAAAGGAAGGCGAGGCTACCGCAAGCGTAGCGGATCAGGATAAGATCAAGGCGCTCTTCCCGAACACCTACGGCGAGAAGGAAATCACCTTCGAGAAGGGCCAGAACACTTCTGCTCCCAAGAAGCAGGTGGTGGGCGTTATCCTTTCCGGCGGACAGGCTCCGGGCGGACACAACGTCATCTGCGGTCTCTATGACGCACTGAAGGCTACCAATAAGGAGAACGTTCTCTACGGCTTCAAGGGCGGCCCCAGCGGACTGATCAATGACGATTATGTAGAGTTCGACGACGAGTTTATCGACGCATACCGGAACACCGGCGGCTTCGATATCATCGGTTCCGGCCGTACCAAGCTGGAGACTGAGGAGCAGTTCGCTATCGTTTCCGAGGTTTGCAAGAAGCACGGCGTAACCGCAGTGGTTATCATCGGCGGCGACGACTCCAACACCAATGCAGCTGTTCTGGCTGAGTACTTCGCAGCACACAACACCGGCGTACAGGTAATCGGCTGCCCGAAGACCATCGACGGCGACCTGAAGAACGAGGACATCGAGTGCTCCTTCGGTTTCGATACTGCTACCAAGACCTACAGCGAGATCATCGGCAACATCGAGCGTGATGCAAACTCCGCGAAGAAGTACTGGCATTTCGTAAAGGTGATGGGAAGAAGTGCTTCTCATGTAGCTCTGGAGTGCGCACTGCAGACCCAGCCGAATATCTGCCTGATCTCTGAAGAAGTGGCTGAGAAGAAGATGTCTCTGTCCCAGATCGCGGACTACATCGCTGATTCCGTAGAGAAGAGAGCAGCCAAGGGCATGAACTTCGGTGTAGCTATCATCCCGGAGGGTGTGGTTGAATTCGTTCCGGAGTTCTCCGTTCTGATTCAGGAGATCAACGAGCTTCTGGCCGGCAGCAAGGCTGACGAGTTCAATGCTCTGGCTACCTGGGCTGAGAAGTATGCCTTCATCGAGAAGGGTCTGACCAAGGAGTCCATGGCTGTATTTGCTATCCTGCCGCAGGCGATTCAGCAGCAGCTGTTCATGGAGCGTGACCCGCACGGCAACGTACAGGTATCTCTGATCGAGTCCGAGAAGCTGTTCTCCTCTCTGGTTGCTGCAAAGCTGGCTGAGAGAAAGACTGCAGGTACTTACAACGGCAAGTTCAGCACCCTGCATCATTTCCTGGGATACGAAGGAAGATGTGCATTCCCGTCCAACTTCGATTCCGACTACTGCTACTCTCTGGGTTACAACGCATTCATGCTGATTCAGTATGGTTACAACGGATATCTTTCCAAGGTTTCCAATCTGTCTAAGCCGGCAAATGAGTGGGTTGCAGGCGGTATGCCGATTACCAAGATGATGAACATCGAGAGAAGACACGGCGAGGATAAGCCGGTTATTAAGAAGGCTCTGGTGGAGCTGGACGGCGCTCCGTTTAAGTTCTTTGAGGCTCATCGGGATCAGTGGGCGGAGGAGACCTGCTTTGTTTATCCGGGTGCGATCCAGTACTACGGACCGACTGAGGTTTGCGATGCTACGACGAAGACGCTGGCTCTGGAGCAGGCGAAATAAATTTGGTTACAGTGTCAAAAGTCTGAGTCCACGACATGCTTGCATGTCGGTGGAGGAATGACTTTATGACACGCACTTCAATGAGGATGTAGTGGGGCGAAAGCCCCGCGAGAATCCGAATTGAAGTAGAATTGTGGGAGTGCGAAGCACGGAACAATTCGTGTAACCAAAAGTTCGGGTGTTTTGACACCCGAACCAAATTTGTAATTCAAAATCCCGTGTGGCAAATGCCACGCGGGATTTTTGTTTGTTCAGAACGGACGAAGGCAGGAGAAAAATTTTCCACGCTCGGGCACATATAGGCCCTCCTTAGGAAAATTCTTTCTCTTGCCTTCTGTTTTATGAAGCAACTCTCTCAATTTGGTTTGTGCGGGGCCTGCTTTTGGCAGAACCCGCTTACTCGCCCAGGTATGCTTTCTTCACCTGATCGTTGGTGAGGAGCATCTTGGCGTCGCCCTCCAAGACGATGTTGCCGGTCTCGAGGACGTAGCCGCGATCGGCGATGGAGAGGGCTTTCTTGGCGTTCTGCTCTACCAGCAGGACGGTGGTGCCGCTCTTGCTTACCTCCTGGATGATGTCGAAGATCTCATTTACAAAGATGGGGGAGAGCCCCATGGAGGGCTCATCCATCAGGATGATCTTCGGGTGAGACATGAGGGCGCGACCCATGGCCAGCATCTGCTGCTCGCCGCCGGATAAGGTTCCGGCCATCTGGTTCTTGCGCTCCTCCAGTCTCGGGAAACGCTTGTATACACGAAGCAGGGTTTCCTCGATCTCTTCCTTGTCTTTTCTGGTAAAGGCGCCCAGCTTCAGGTTATCGAGAACGCTTAACTGTGCGAAGACACGCCGTCCTTCGGGTACGTGAGCCATTCCCATGGATACGATTTTATGAGCCGGCACCTTCGTGATATCCTGTCCTTCGAAGAGGATCTCACCGTGCTTCGGGGAGATCAGGCCGGTGATGGTCTGCAGGGTGGTGGTTTTGCCTGCACCGTTGGCTCCGATGAGGGCGATGACCTCCCCCTCGTTTACCTCGAAGGAGATGCCCTTGATGGCCTGTATCATGCCATAATATACCTGTATATCTTTTACTTCCAGCATTGCCATTGTTCGATTCCTCCTATTCTCCCAGGTATGCGGTGATAACCTTCGGATCTTTCAGCACCTCCGCGGTGGGACCCTCTGTCAGAACCTGGCCGAAGTTCAGGACGGTCAGCTTCTCGCAGATGCCGGATACCAGCTTCATGTCGTGCTCGATCAGAAGAATCGTCATATGGAATTCATCTCGGACGAAGCGGATGGTTTTCATAAGCTCCAGGGTCTCGTTCGGGTTCATGCCGGCTGCCGGCTCATCCAGAAGCAGTAGCTTCGGGTCTGTGGCCAGGGCTCTGGCGATCTCCAGCTTTCGCTGCTTACCGTAGGGCAGGTTGGAGGCCTTATAATCTGCTTCTTTATCCAGATCGAAAACCTTCAGAAGCTCCATGGCCCGCTCATTCATTTCCTTCTCTACCTTGTAGTACTTCGGCAGACGTAAGATGCCGGTCAGGGTCGAATAGGCATGATGGTTGTGGAGACCCACTTTTACATTGTCCAGCACGGTCAGCTCATTGAACAGACGAATGTTCTGGAATGTCCGGGCGATGCCGTGCTTATTGATCTCGATGGTCTTCTTTCCCGTGATATTCTCACCGTCCAGCATAATATAACCGTCGGTGGGCTCATAGACACCGGTCAGCAGGTTGAAGACGGTGGTCT
>CAVKIR010000002.1:0-5885 GCA_963656395.1 Prevotella sp. CAG:279 | reverse complement strand
CGTTGGGGCCGATGAGGCCGTAGAGCTGTCCCTGTTCTATCTCCATATGGAAATCATCCACTGCGCGAAGGCCGCCAAAGGAAATTCCAAGATTCTTTACTTCCAGTAATGCCATCTTATTTGCCCTCCTCTGCTTTCTTGCCGTGTCTGAACCATGTCTTGATACGCTCCTGAATCTGCTGGCCGCCCTGACTGGAGGTGAAGATCATGGTCGCAATCAATACGATCGCATAGATCAGCATACGATAGTCATTCAGGGAACGCAGAAGCTCCGGAAGCAGGGTCAGCACCACGGCTGCGATGATGGAACCGCGGATATTGCCGATGCCGCCCAGGACGACGAATACCAGGATCATGATGGACATGTTGTAGCCGAAGTTCTTCGGCAGCGCGATCAGGGTGGACAGGTTGTGGGCGTAGAGAACGCCTGCTGTTCCTGCCAGGGCTGCAGATACGCTGAAGGCCAGAAGCTTGTATTTCGTAATGTCGATTCCCACGGACTCCGCTGCGATACGGTTGTCCCGGATGGCCATGATGGCGCGGCCCGTACGGGAATTGATGAGATTGATAACGATAAATAAGGTCACCAGAATCAGGAGGATTCCGATGAGGAAGGTGGAATCATTGGGGGTTCCGGTGATGCCCTGGGGTCCCTTGATGAGCACCTCTCCGCCGGTCTCCAGTCCCAAGGAAATGCTGTCCTTCGTGGATACGTGGAAGCCTGCGCTGTCACGACCCAGGAATACGACGTTGATGACATTCTTGATGATCTCACCAAAGGCCAGCGTTACGATAGCCAGGTAATCGCCCTTCAAACGAAGTACCGGAATGCCGATCAGGAAGCCGAACAGAGCGGCCACTGCCGTTCCGATGAGCAGCGCAATGAAAAAGCGGAGGCCTGCCGGCTGGATCACATCCGCCGTGATCTTCGAAAACAGCGCTCCGGAGAAGGCTCCGGCACACATGAAGCCCGCATGTCCCAGACTAAGCTCTCCTAAGATACCTACGGTCAGGTTCAGGGAGATAGCCAGAATCACATATACACACAGGGGTACCAGAAGTCCCTGTAAAAGACTGGAAATCATTCCTGCCTGCATGAAAAGAGTTACGATGATATAGGCTGCAACGACGATTCCATAGGTAATCAGATTGCTGCGTAGCTGTTTGTTTATTTTCTTCATCTTCTTCACCTACACTTTCTCCTGAATCTGCTTACCCAGAAGTCCGGTCGGCTTCACAAGCAGTACGACAATCAATACCGCGAATACAATGGCGTCTGCCAGCTGAGAGGAAATATAAGCCTTGCTTAAGATCTCGATGACGCCAAGTAAAATGCCTCCGATGAAGGCTCCCGGAATGGATCCGATACCGCCGAATACCGCTGCCACGAAGGCCTTGATGCCGGGCATGGAGCCGGTATAGGGAGTCAGAGCCGGATAGGAGGAGCACATCAGGACGCCTGCGATCGCTGCCAGGGCAGAGCCGATGGCGAAGGTCAGGGCGATGGTCGCATTGACATTGACACCCATGAGCTGGGCTGCACCGCTGTCCTCGGATACGGCCAGCATAGCGCGGCCGGATTTGGAATAATTCATAAAGGTGAGAAGTCCGGCCATGATGATCAGGCAGGCCAGTACGGTCACGATGGTCTCACCGGAGATCACCAGCTGTCCGTCCAGCAGCTTCAGTGCCGGAATCGTCACAACAGATGTGAAGGACTTGGTATTCGCTCCATAGATCAGAAGTGCTACATTCTGCAGGAAGTAGCTCACACCGATGGCGGTAATCAGTACGGCCAGCTTCGAAGCCTTTCTAAGCGGCTTGTAGGCGATCCGCTCAATCAGAACACCCAGGACGGTACATGCCACGACGGAAAGCAGGACTCCCACCACCGGCGGCATTCCCATGCCGCTGACTGCCGTAAACGCCACATAGGCACCGATCATAATTACATCTCCATGCGCGAAGTTCAGCATCTTCGCAATTCCATATACCATAGTGTAGCCCAGCGCGATCAGCGCATATACGCTTCCCAGACTGATTCCATTCACCAGGTAGGATATGAATCCTATCATATATAACACCTCTTCTTCTTGTCTTTCAACGAGTTTTGCTCTGTATTATAGCATAGAAGCGATACTCGTTCAACACTTCCGTGTCAAAAAAACGAGGAGACCCTTATGCAGAATCCCCTCGTTGGGCTGTTATTTTTCTTACAGCTCGGTATACTCGCCGTCTACAACCTTAACAACCAGCGGAGCCTTGCTGGGCTCGCCGTCAGCGCTCCAGGTGATGTCCTTACCGGTTACACCGCTGTAGGTGATCGTGGTCATAGCATCCTTCATCAAATCGCACAGATCGGATGCGCTCATATCCGGTGTGCCGCCTGCTGCCTCAATGGCTGCCTTTACGACGTATACACAGTCATACGCATCTGCTGCGAACTGGTTCGGTGTCTCGCCGTACGCTTCCTCATACTTTGCTACGAAGTTCTGTACCTGCTCATCCTCAGACTTTGCTACGAAGGGAGCCAGGAAGGTCAGACCCTCAGCCAGTGTAGTATCGAAGTTCTCTACACCCAGGATTCCGTCCATACCGTCGCAGCCGAAGAAGATCGGCTCGTAGCCCTGCTTGCTGCACTCTGCCAGTACCAGAGAAGCCTCTGTATAGTAGAACGGCATGAAGAGCAGGTCTGCACCGGCGTCCTTGGACTTCTGAACCTGTACGGAGAAGTCTGTCTTCGCGTCAGCTGTGAAAGCCTCTACAGATACGATCTCAAAGGGCTGGTTCGCAGCCTCTGCTGCAAAGGCCTCATAGATACCGGTGGAATATACATCGGAGCTGTCATAGATGATCGCTACCTTCTGTGCCATTCCGTTCTCGCCGATATACTTTGCGGACTCGGTACCCTGTGTCGGGTCGGAGAAGCACATACGGAATGCGTTGTCATACTGTACACACTCTACTGCAGTTCCGGACGGTGTAATCTGGAACATGTTGTCTGCGTGGGTCTTCTCTACCACTGCGATACAGGGAGCACTGGTGGTGGTTCCGATGAGAACCTGCATGCCCCAGTCCTTCAGGGTATTGTAAGCATTGACGGATTTCTCTGCGTCATGCTCATCATCCTGGAAATCATAAGCGATCTGGTATCCGTTGATACCGCCTGCCTCGTTGATCTCGTCTACCGCTACCTGGATGCCGTTCTTTACAGCATTTCCATAGATAGCAGCGCCGCCGGTAATCGGTCCGATACCGCCGATCTTAAAGGTGTCGCTTCCTGCTGCCTCGGAAGAAGCAGAGGAGCTGTCTGTGGTGCTGCTTGTGGTGTCCTGGGATCCGCCGCATGCTGCGAGGGAAAGAACCATGGAGCCGGCCAGAAGTAGGCTTAATGCTTTTTTCATAATAGTTTCCTCCTTTTCAATTACTTGCTCTATATCTTACGCCCGGAAAAATTGATTTGTCAAGCTTTTTTCTCCCGGATTCGGACGGTATTGCCACTCACGGAAAGGGAACGGATGCTCTTTAAGAAGCTGGACAGGCGGCTGTAGCCGTAATCCTTGATGTCAAAGGTGCTGTGCTTCTTGTGAATTTCTTCGTAAATCAGAGAGAGATTATCCACCTGTCCGCCGTTCATTCGGATAAATTCTCTTATCTCCTGCTCCAGCTTTTCGCGGTCCATCTGATCCTGCAGCCCCACGGCCCAGGCCGAATCCAGCTGATAGAGGAAGATCCTCTGACAGGTATCCTTTAAGAATACCATAAGCTTCGTGTAGCCGTAATTTCGTACATCGAAATCGGTGAAGCGGTCATTTAAGCGGCTGCCCAGCTCTCCCAGGTACGTGATCTTTCCCTTGTTCTCGTTATCATTGATGATGGAAATGATTGCATCCTCGATCTGGGACATGGGGGTCACGGTGCTGCCGTGCTCCTCCTCTGCCTGGGTCTTGCTGCCCTTCTTTTGTCCGCTCTCCGCGGACACTGTTTCTGCATCGCTGACCTGCTTGTTGATGAGGTTCAGGTGGATAAACTTATTGCAGGCCTTGGTCAGAGCCATGGGGGTCTTCGACTCTCCCATGCCGATAACGTACATATTTTCCTCCCGTAGGCGCATGGCCAGACGGGTGAAATCACTGTCGCTGGTCACCAGGCAGAAGCCGTCCACCTTTCCCGAATACAGGATATCCATGGCATCGATGACCATGGCCATATCCGTAGAGTTTTTCCCCGTAGTATAGGAAAATTGCTGAACCGGCGTGATGGAATTCTCCAGGAGCACCTGCTCCTTCCATCCGTTGGACTTGCCGGACCAGTTGCCGTAGATGCGCCGAAAGGACGCATAGCCGTAATTCTCGATCTCATTAAAAATGCTTGCCGCATACTTCGCGCTGATGTTGTCCGAATCAATCAGCACGGCAAATTGTTTCTTATCTTCTATCTGTTCCATTGTATTGCCTCTAAATTTGTATTTCCTCTAATTTCCTCTTGGTTCTCCCGGTGTCCAGTTCTCGCTCGGCGATGCGTTGAATGCGATCGTTTGTCCGTCTGACACGGCCACTATCGTTCCCTGATCATCGGTTCGGAAGATCGAGATCCCCATCTCGCGAAATCGATTCAGAACCTCTGCATGGGGATGTCCGTAAGAATTATCCTCCCCGCAGCTGATGACCGCATACTGCGGATCGACGGCCTGCAAGAACGCCTCGGTATTGGCGGTGCGGCTGCCGTGATGGGCTGCCTTATAGACGTCGGCCCGAAGATTCTCTCCACTGTTCAGCATATCCTCCTCGGCCTCTTCCTCCGCATCTCCCGTAAATAAGAAGCTGTTCTCTCCAAATTGCACCCGCACACCGATGGAATAGTTGTTGGCATTGCTGCCGTAATCCTCTTTTACCGGGCAGACAAGCGTAAGCTCGGCCTCGCCCAGCTCGTACTCCTCTCCCGCCATCGGATGGGTGATCGAATCATTCTTTGCCTTCACTGCCTGGATGACATCGTCGTAGGTCCGGGTATCCTTGCTGTAATCGGGCATCCACACCTCATCGCAGTCAAATTTATAGATGACCACATCCAAACCGCCGATGTGGTCCGCATCGGGATGGGTGCCGATGACGTAGTCCAGATGGTCGATGCCCTGCTGCTCCAGATAAGCCTGCACCTCCGTGCCCTTATCATTGTTGCCCGCATCGATGAGCATCGCGTGGTCTCCCTGTCTGATCAGCGTACAGTCTCCCTGCCCGATATCCAGATAATGCACCTCCAGGGTGGAACCGTCGGATACTGCTGTAATTTCCGCCTCATTTGAGAGCTTTTCCTGCACCGGATAGAGGGCTGCCATCGCCATCGCAGCTGCTGCCAGCAGGAATCGCCTGGTCTGTCTTCTTCTTTTTCTTCTGCCTCGTGCCATTTTTGTCTTTTTACTCCGTGATTTATTTCCAGCAGGGAGGCAGATTCTGCACCTCCATGCGTACCGGCTCCGGGTAGATCTCTCCGTGAAGCTTTAGCTCTACGTGATCGATGATCTCCGGCTCTACCGGCTGATTGACCTCGACACCCGGGATCGGGAAGTCCACCGGCACTGTCTTCACCTTTTCTAAACGCCGGATCTCCTCCATGCCCTCCAGGACGCGGCCGAAGACCGGATAGATGCCCTTGTGATCGGGGCAGTCCCGCAGGGGAAAGAAAAATTCGCAGGAGGCCAGGCCATCCTTCCCGTATCCGCCCATGCAGACCACACCCGGATGAGAATCCAGGGGCGTGAGCTCCGGATGCAGATCGAATTCATTCGGAATCAGATACTGTGCTTCCTTCTTTCCAAAGGCGGTATAGCTTACGTCGACCCAGTTTCCCGGGACGATGCGCTCGATGGCATGGTGATCCATGAG
>CAVKIR010000001.1:14565-23466 GCA_963656395.1 Prevotella sp. CAG:279 | reverse complement strand
CAGATCCCCGCTGGCCCTCAGTCCCATGATCCGGCTGTAGTTCTTTCCGGCCTCCTTAAGATTCCGGGTGACCGGACGAAGACTATGGCTCTGCAGGCTCTCGAAGAAGCCTGCCATATGAGCTGTCTTTCGATCCTTCTTTCCCTCCGCCAGTCTCGTCTTCTCATCGGCATCCATCTCATGTCCCATGATATAGGGAATTCCGATTTTGTCCAGAGTGAAGATGGACATTACCAGGTTCGCACTTAGAAGATCCCGGATCGCTTTCTCCTCATCTCCGGTCTCATCCTTTACATTCTTCTTGTTCGCGATCTCCTCGATCCGGGCTGCCCGCTTCGTCAATGTATTCCGGAAGGCTTCCACGAACGCCTTCACCTCCGGCGCGGCTGCCTCCAGGGCACCCCGCTTTCTCGCCGCATCGACATTCCGGTAAGCCATGCGGAGGGCTTCTCCTTCGTCTCCCTGCTCGAACCATTCCTGCAGGGAAGCACCCAGGGTCTGATAGCTCTCCTCATCCACGACAGCGTCTGTCAGGCGCTCTGCATAGGACTTCGGATCCGACCGTCTGTGAAGGATATTGGCGATGCGCGTAAGCCTCCTCTCGGCTGCCTCCTGATCGGCCTTCTCCTGTTCACTTAACTCCTGCCCGTTCTGCGGTGTCGTCGTCAGAGACAGATCCGCCATGCTGTCGATGAACTCCCGCTCCTCGTCATCCCGGGATACCAGCTGGAAGACCTCCTTCATGATACCGATCGCCACCTGATGAAGCTCCAGAAAGGCCTCACGGTTCACGATCTCCCGCTGCATATCCTGCTGAATCGGCCTCTGCAGCGTCTCAAGCTGTGCAAGCTTGTCCTCGATACTCTGCTTCTTCTGTCGGTAAACCGCGATCCTTGCCCGGCATTCCTCCAGCTCCCGGTCGCATGCTGCCTGCTCCTGCGGGTCGGTAAGACCTCTTCTTCTCTCGATGAGAGCGGCCTCCTGCTCCAGAGCAGGGTTCAGCTGGTCATGCTCCAGGTCATTCATGATGGATCCTGATGCACCCAACTTGATATGGACATCATACCACTGCATGGTCTGAATCGCATCCTGCAGGGTAAATTCGGTTCCGTAGGTGAGCTGATGAATGGCTTTGCAGCAAGCCTTACTGAAGAAGATATTCTGGTAGCTGGGAATCACCCGGTCAATCAGATCCGCCACATTCGGCATGAGATCCCGCTTCCTCAGGATAGCGGTACCGCCGCCCATTCCCGGATCGTGCTTGGTACTGCAGAATCGCTTCAGCAGAGCCATATCCACATCCTTGGAATTCATGGCATTTTTTACAATATCTTCCAGTTTTTCTTCCTGTCCCTCCGGCTTCTTACCGGTGCGGGCGATGAGCTTTTTCAGGATGGGCGCCAGAATCTGGTTCTCCGGATTCACCTCTACCCTTCCGTCCGGCTCCGTCTTCATAACCTCCACGATGCTCTGATCTACATTTTCAATCAGGGTCTTATAGTCCGTCAGGGTACCGATGATACGCACAAAGCACTGGATGAAATTATAGAGTCCCGCCGGGATCTCCACCTCATCCTTCTGCAGCTCGTTCAGCACCGCCAGCACGGTCTGCACCGGCGCTCCGTCCTCCTTCTTTACGATGGTACGGATGTTGGTCTTCAGGGTATCGCCCTTGGCATCGAAGACTCTCCTTGCCTCCGGCGGAAGCATGGAGCGAATATGGGAAATGACCCTCTTATCGTTATATTTGGCCGCGGCAGCCAGAAGATTCAGGATGTCGGTCTGCTCGCCCGGCGTCAGCTGGTTGGCATTGCCGTAGTCGATGACGGTGACGCCGTCCTCGTCGATCATCACATTGCCTGCATGGAGATCGCCATGGAAGAAGCCCGTATTGAAGATAGCCTCGTCTAACCACTTGCTGGTGAGATTCACCAGATATTGCTGCTTGGCCTTTAACTCGCTTCGGAGGGCATCGAGCTCCTCCACCGTCTTATGCACATGGATCCGGGAGCGATCGGCCTCTCCCGTGGCCAGCTTTTCGGTCTTCTCTCTCTCGGCGTTCTTTTGCTCGATGAATTTGTCCACCGATACCCCGTCTGCCTTTTCCAGCACCAGGGTCTGGACCGTACTCTTGGTATTCTGGTCCACCCGCATGGAACGGATATGGAGAAACTCGTCCTCGTAGATCTTTCCCTTCTCCACATTGTCGGCCTCCAGGCGCAGATCCAGCTCCTTTAAGATGGCCTTCTCCTTTCCCTCGTAGGTCTTCAGCATACCGCCCTTGAAATTCGCATCCGGGCTGGCTCCGCCATGCTTCTTCGCATAGACGTCTGCATCTACCTTCTTTGCGCACTCCTCCATGAAGACGCGCTCCCGCTCCATATAATTCTGTACATCGGGACGCAGGATCTTCACGACCTTCTCCACGCCCTCGGTCTTGCCCTTTTCGTAGATCTTCACCAGCACGGTCTGACCTACGGAGGCTGCACCCAGTACCTTCTCCTTCTCGATACGCTCGATGGTTCCGTTCGATTCCCGGATAATCTGCTGCAGCTGGCCGTCTACCAGCTCTTCGTCGATCTCCATCAGCCGGGATCGCACGTCGGCGATCATGCTCTGCCCCACCGGTCCCATGCTGCTGACCGGGATGCCCTGCATCATCTTATGCATCAGAGGGCCTGCGCCCTTGATATAGCCTGCCAGTACCTTTCCTGCCAGACTTTGCACGTCTGTGTTTTCCAGATCCTGTGCTGTCAGCTTCGGACAGTTCCGGATGGCACTGGAGACCATCTTCAGCTTATCCGAATAGGCGGCCTTCTCCACATAGCCGGAGAGTACCAGACGATTGAAGGCGCCCTCGCCCTCCTCGCCGGTGATACCCTTTTCCACCAGCTCGCTGATGCTGTAATCGCTGAGGATCTTCCAGCTGTCATCGGCATCGCTGCCCATGTCATTCGCTACCGTCTTAAGCTTCGCCTGGACGAAGCCGGAGATCTCATCCACCACGGTCTTCATCCTTCCGGCACCCTCTTCGAGGATCCGGTTCACATCCTCCTGCAAAAGAAACGCTTCCAGCTTCTCCTCGGTGGCTGTTCCGCTGAACCAGAAGCCTCCGTGGCTCACATAGCGGCCGGTCTGCCCGCTCTTCAGAAAGCCGTATATAATATCGTCCGCGACCTCCGCCGCTTTTCCGAATTCCGGAAGCTTCGACAGACGGGTCCGCATCATGGCGCGGCTGAAGAGATTCATATTCAGTACCGTCAGGAAGTCCTTCTTGTTGCTTCGGATCGCCTTCTTCAGGCTCTCTGCCGTCAGAGGATTTTCCAGATCCTGGGAATCTCTGGCCTTAAGTGAGAAGAAGAGGTCACTGACTACGTTAATATAAGCCTTCTCCTCCGGTGTCCAGGCTGCCTTATCTGCCTGTACCGCCAGAGGCTTCACCTCCGGCTCTCCGTGGGCTTCCCGTCTCTCTTCTGCCGCCTCACGCTGCTGCCGCTGGTTCTCCAGGGCAATCAGGCTTTCCACCGCTGCACGGGAATTGATATGAACCTTTCCGACTTCCCGGGCTGCATAAGCATCCGCCGCCTGCCGGATCTGCTCCTTCGTCATCTCGTCCGCATGCTCGCAATAGCTTCTGGTCAGGTGCCGCAGCACATAGGCATCGAGATTCGCCAGCTTCTCAGCCGGTATTCCGATATGATAAGTCAGGAATCGCTCATAGACCACGCGGCTTCCGCCGTGGGCTGTATAGCGGTTCTGATCCCGGATGGCGATCTGCGCCAGCAGCTCCCTCGCATGGGTCGGTTCATAGCGGTCAAAATGCGAACAGATGTCAGATTCCAGCGCCTCCGCCCAGTACGCTGCATTTCTCGGAAGGGTCACTTCCTTTCCGCCCATCTTAAGGGTCAGGGTGCCGGACGCATCCTGCTTAAGCGTCAAAGATGCGCTTCCTATGGTCAGGGCTTCCGTTCTCTGTCTCTCCTCCTTGCGGCTCTCCGCGAAGGATCGAAAGACGTCATGAAGCCTCATGAGATCCACGCTTTTGCCATCGCCGTCCCGCTTGATGAGAGCCGATGGGGAGCCGTCCAGGAAAATGGCCGTGATGACAGAGACACTCTTCTCGTCAAAATCCTGCAGGGCAAATCTTACGCCCTCTGTCTCGCTTAAGACCTCTACGGCCTTATTCTTTTGCTCTTCCTGCGGGAGTCTCTCTTCCTCCGGCTTCCTCAGCCTCTCTCCGGCCTCTCCTGCCGCCGCGGCTCCGAAGCCTCCGAGCTTTCCGGCGCGCAGCTGCTTTAATCCCTTTGCGATAGCCGAATTCTCCGGGAAGCCCTTTCGCAGCTTCTCGATATTCTTCTCCTGAGCTCCATAGAGGGCAGCATTCTCCCGGGCGCGCTTTTCGAAGGTCTCCGCTTCCTCGCCTGTAAGGCCCTCCCGAAGTCCCTTGTGTATCAGGAGACGGATCTCCTGCATATTGCCAATAATGCGAAGGACGGATGCAAGGGCTGCCTCCCGATCCTCCTGCGGCATCTGCTTCCACCGATCCCCATGTCCCAGCACATAATCACGCACCTCCGACAGATGCACGGATCCCAGCTCTTCCACGGTCATGGCATGGAGCTTCTTCTCGAGAACTGCATCGGCCTTCAGGATCCGGCTTTCCTCGTATTCTTGCAATTGCAGGGTCATGGCCAGCTTCGTCTCGTTCGTGTCCGCGATGGCCTCTGCGATGCTAAGCCCCAGAAGCTGCTGCACTTCCCCGGCACCCAGCTCCTGTACCGGCTCCTCTCCGAGCCGTACCCTTGCTTCATAGATCCGCCGGATGGTCTCGAAGGTCCTCTCTCTGGCTGCCTGCAGCCGGCCGTAGATCAAGGCCTCCATAGCCTTCTTGTCCGGCTTTACCACTGTCCAGCCGCCCTGTCTCTCACATTTTTCCAGAAGAGCGGTGACCTGGCGGCGCAGCTTACGCTCCAGCTGCTCCCGTGCCTCGTCGGACGCGTCCTTCTTTCCGAACATACGATGCAGAAATTCCTGGAAATTCCGGGCTTTTCTGGGGGAATGCACCTTCTTTTTCTTCCTGGTCAGGCTATCCTGAAACGCATTCTCCAGCAGGCTGTCGATCTGTCGGGCGGTGCGGTATTCCCGGGACTGCTCCTCCTTCGGAAGCTTCGCGCTCTCCTTTTCCTCCTGCAGCACCCGATCCACGTCTGCTGTATAACGATTGAAGCGGATCAGCAATGTCCGGATTTTGGACATGCTGACAGGACCGGATACCTGATTTTTTACATCGACACCCAGTCCCCGTAGGATATTCTTTCGTATGCGTTCCTTCTCCTCGGATCCGGAGAGGTTCTGGCGCTCCAGAAGGAGCTTCACCAGCCGATCCGCCATATCATAATTTTCCCTGCTCTGACTGTTCGGATCTCCTCCCGGCTGTTCTTCTCCCTTCCGGTACAGCTTTCCGTTCCGGCAAAGAAGAGCCTCCTCCGCATTCTTCGTGATCATCCGGGCGAAGTCCTTCAGCTCCAGCCCTTCTGCCGACGGATCCAGCTCGGTGCGAACCCGCAGATTATAGATGAGATCCAGGTAGGACATATCCGGATTCCCCTCGTAGGCCTCCGGATGCTCCGCCATATCCATGCGCAGCTTCGTCAGATAATCAAGCTCCTGCTCCAGAAGCTCCTTCGTATTCTTTACCTTGTTATACCGGGTCTTCGGCAGCAAAAAGGAAGGCTCTCTTTTTTCCAGATAGATCTGGCATTTCTCCAGAGCAGCCATGTATTTCGCTTCGATCTCGTTCAGCTTCTGATGCAGGGCATCCCGATCCCTGGTCAGATCGATTGTCCGGCCGTCGCCCAGGATCTTCCCCTCTGCCACAGCAGCCAGATCGGCCATGGCCCGCTTGACCTCCTGCATATAGGGGCTGTCCTTCCTCTCATCGATGACCTGCGACAGCTCCAGCCTGCACTCCAAGCGTTCCCGTACCGAGCGCGGAGCCTCCTCCATCTCCGGTATCCGGAAATCCTGCAGCGGTTCTGCCTCTTCGTGCGCCTCCTGGACAGGCTGGGCTTCCTGCGCCTGCAGGATCTCCTGTGCCTGCACGGGCTGCTGCTCTTCCTCCTGCCGGATTTCCTCGCGGATCGGTTCCTGCTGCTCCTGCTGTCTTTCTTTCCTTACCTCGTCTTCATATCTGTAACACATACCCGGCCTCCTATCGTGGTGCTAGACCGCCCTCCTCATGCGATTACGGGCCTCATAGCGCTGCATAAAGATCCTGCCCTTCTGCCGGATGAGATCCATATCTCCGGACTCCTGCTGCAGGCTTTTCTCCAGTGCATCCAGGGAAAGAGACGGACTCTCCAGATTCTCTCCCACCAGCTGGCCGAGTTTGCGCTCCTGCTGCTTCTCCTCCCGGGCTGCCACCTCTTTTTCCGGCATCCGGTATTCCTGCATGCCGGTATCTATGATCTGACTCTTTTTTTGCAGCATTAAATCGATTTCCTGATCCATGGAAGCTCACTCCTTTCGTGTTATTATAATGATTTTTCCAGTCTGCAGATCAGATAATCCGACCTGGGATCTCCGAAGAGCGTCCGGTAGGCCTCGATCTGCCTCTGGTATTCTACATAAAAGTATACGCGCGCATCGGTGCTGCGGGCAGACTTCATCATGTCCACAGCCCGAGCCAGCATCACCAGGAGAATTCCCCGGTTCTTCAGCTGGGAGCTCAGATACAGGGCATGGATGGACAGATCGTCCACTCCGTTGTCCCGGATCATCACACCGGCTGCCAGATGTCCCTGCATGGAATAAAAGAGGCTCTTCTGCCAATCGGCCTCATTGCGGATGATCTCCCGGATCACCCGGGGAATCGTCTTATCCTGATGCAGCATATAGGAGATCTGCCGCCGATCCAGAGACTGGAAGGACAGCTCATTGCCGCTGCAGCTTCGGATTCCGGGGCTGCTCTCGATGGCGGCGAAATTATATTCCAGAATATGCCAGTTCATATCCAGCGGCTGGTAGCCCAGCTTGGAGAGAAAGGCATTCCATTCGTTCATCTTCTCCGGGGTATCGGACAGATTGAAGCACAGATTCCGGATGCCCCGCTTTCGGAATACGGACTCCGCATAGAATAACAGGCCTGTGCCGCAGCCCTTTCTTCGCAGATCCGGCATAATATACAGATACAGACATTCCACGTGGTCGTCGGAGAACTCGTCGAAGGAGAAGACTCCCAGTCCTACGACGGCGTCTCCCTCCACGGCTCCGATGACGCAGGCCTCATCCGTCTCGATTTTCTTTGCGATATCGGCTGACAGAAAGCTTCCCAGCTTTCCCGCCTGCATTCGGTTCAAGGTCATATATTCCATAATTTTCCATCCCCTACTCTTCTATTTAGCCTCTTGCTTTACCAGTCCTCGTCTTCCTTATCACCCAGTCCTACCATATAGGCATAGGGCTCGAAGTCAGCCCGGGTGAATACCTTACCGGTCTTCACGAACTCGTACTTGATGGCCTGCAGGTAGTGGCGCATATAGACCTTATCGCCTTCCCCGTCTGCGGCAGCCAGAAAGGCCGCATTCAGGATACAGTTCTTGATATTACCACCTACGAACTCGAAGCGCTCTGCCAGGAAGCGAATGTCTACATCGTCTCCTAACGGGGTTCCCTTCGGAATCGTGGTACGCCACAGCATCTCACGGGTATCCGGATCCGGGAACTGGAACTCTACGATGTATTTCATACGCCGGAAGAATGCCGGGTCGATATTGTGCTTGTAGTTGGTGGCCAGTACGGACACGCCGTCATAGGCCTCTACCTCCTGCAGAAGCAGGGCGGTCTTATTGTTATTCGAAGCCTGGTTGCTGCCGCCGTCGTCGGAACGCTTCGCAAACAGGGTATCGCACTCGTCGAAGAAGAGGACGACATTACACTTCTTGGCTTCCCGGAAAATCATGGAGATGGATTTCTCGGTCTCACCGACGTACTTATCGATGACCTTCGACAGGTCGACACGATACAGCTCCAGGTTCAGCTCATGGGCGATAACCTGGGCGCACATGGATTTACCGGTACCGGGAGCTCCGAACAGAAGAATCGAAAGTCCGCGGCCGTAGGGATATTTCTTCGTATAATTCCAGTTATCGTAGACCCGCTTCTTGAAGTTCATCTGGTCAATGGCATGCTGCAGCGTCTCCCGCTGGCTGGCATTCATGACGATATCCTCGAAGCCGAAGTTCGCCTTTACCTTCGTGGCCTTCTGGGTCAGCTCCGAGCTCATCTGGTTATTGCAGCCCTCGAAGAGCTTCGCTCTGGAGATCTGAATCTCATGATTCATGATGGAGAAGCTCTTCGCCTGATAGAGGGCTGACTTGATCTTACCCGGTGTAAAGAGGAATTTCGTCGCCATCTCCAGAAGATCGACATCATCCGCCAGGGAATAATCCTGTGCAAAATACCGCCAGCAATCCTCACGTTCCTGGGTGCTGGGGGTAGGCAGCTCTAACTCCGTAAAGTCCTGATCGGTGACGGATTTGAGGGGCAGCTTATCCCGGCTCATCATGAACATCAGGATATCGTGCTCCCGAAGCTTTGTGACCGCCAGATCCATGTAACCGATGTATTTCTCCTTCTCTTCCTCCCGATAATCCAGCTCGTTTAAGCAGCAGCAGGAATCGGTGAAGATACATTCCCGGTTCACCGCCCACAGAGCCTTCTCCACGAAGCTGTAATCGTAGATGAAAAGCTTCTTGCAGTTGATGGTGATGGCATTTAAGCCCCGCTTCTTACAGAACTGCTTGATGAAGAAGCGCCGTCCGCTTCCCTCGTCTCCGGTCCAGCTGAAGATCCGGACGCCCTGATCGTAGGAGATCTCCATGGCCTCCAGCTGTGTGGTGT
>CAVKIR010000001.1:12333-14555 GCA_963656395.1 Prevotella sp. CAG:279 | reverse complement strand
GTGTGGTGTTGGCCATGATGGGATTCAGCTCCTTCTTGTCCGTCAGCATCTGGAAGAACCGGCTGTAGTTCGTATCCAGACGTAAGGGGTTATTGCCGAAGAGGAAGTCGATCAGCCGCTTATCCGGTGCCAGAATCGTGGAGAAGGGCATGTTCGTATTCACCCGCAGATCCATCACCGGCAGTAGCTTCTCCAGGCAGACGGACATCTCGCCGTAGGCCGCCGTGATGGAGAAATTCTTGCCGAAATACAGTCTTCCCGTGGACTCTATCGTAGGAGCCGTCAGGCTTCCGTTCTCATTGACGATCTGATAGACGGAAGCATAGCTGGTCTGGGTGGAGGAAAGGATGGCACTGGCCAGGGCGAAGGTGCTGAAGTGGCCGAAGCCCAGCTTATGGCAGAGCTCATAGAAGGGCAGCTTCACCTTCGTAAGGTCCGTCGCGGCGATTCTCGCATCCACGAAGTCCATCATTTCCTCGATGGGAATCTTGCAGACAGAGAAGACATTCTCCTCTGCTTCGCTCTCCTCGTCTCCGTAATATTCGTCCTCATCCATGCTGAATGCAGACAGAAGATCATTTAATTCCTGCTCCACCTCCGGAAGATCCTGCTCCTCTTCCTCCTCATCTCCCATGTCCTCCTGCATGAACTGCATCATGCGGTCATTACACAGGTCGTGGGCGATCTCGATATCCGGATACATGACATTCTTATAGTTTCCCTGTCCTGCGTCGTACTTGCTCATCAGACCCTCGATGTAGTCCGACAGCCGGAAATTCACGCAGGCAAAGATATAGTCCATGTATTCTGTATAGCTCTCAAAGGGCTTATCTCTCAATTCTTCGCGAAATCTTCTGTTCTGATTCATAGCGTTCTTCCCTTTCCTGCCCGGTTTCTACCAGGAGAAATCCATATACAGGCAATTCTTGTTGTCTTTATATTCATAGCGCAGATCGTCTGCCATATTCTTCACCATGAAGATACCGAGCCCGCCGATCTCCCGATCCTGGGCAGAGGCGGTGATATCCGGATCCTCTTTTTCCAGCGGATTGTAGGGAATTCCCTCGTCCGCGAACATCATGCGGATGGAATTCTCGAATACCTCTTCCTCGATCTGTACCGCTCCTTCTTTATCCTTGTATGCATAGCTGGCGATATTTACAAATATTTCCTCTACACAGATGCGGATGAGCTCGATCTTATCCTGGGGACAGCCTCCGTCCGCCAGATCTCTGCTGAACACGTCCAGTAAGGGCTCCAGGAGAGTCCTCTGTGCATCCAGTTCCAGACTTCTTTTTGTCTTTACGACCCAAATTCGTTCCATAGCCTATCTCCTTTATTCTCCGTATTCTCGTATTCTGGTGATCTCTGCAGCTACTCTACGGTGAGAATGGAGCTGAAGCCGGACATATCCAGCACGTTTTTCACGACAGGGCATACATTGGTCAGCTTCATGCTGCCTCGCTTGGAGGCCGCCGTCTTCTGTCCGATAAGGAGCGCTCGAAGACCTGCGCTGCTGACAGCCGGTACATTCAGAAGGTCGATGATCACATCGTTCTTCTTCTGGAACGCATTCAAGATGGCCTGCTGGAACTGGGGACTCGTATTCGTGTCCACACGTCCCTCCACCATCAATCTGATATGTGTACCACAATCGGTTGCGATAATATTCATTCCCTATTCCTCTCTTTCCATCTCTGTTATTGAAGAATAATGGCGCCGTCCAGCAGGGTGGACGCGTCCAGATTGCCTTCTTCCTGGGCGAAGGTAACTGCGTTCCAGTCGAGATAGGTATGCTCGTCCAGTACGCCTCTCGGCTTCAGGAAAAGGATATGCAGCCGACAGCGAATCGGCTTGAACTGCCGCAGAAGGTGCAGAAGCTGTTCTTTCTTATGTTCCTCCACGATATTCGCCATGACCAGGGTGACATCGTAGGGACTGTCTCCGTAGAGGTTGTCGTAGATATCCTGCTCACTGCTGCGGATATATTTCTGCATCATGCCACGCTCCAGAATCGTGGGCTTTTCTCCCACGAAGAGCTCACAGAGCCGTTCGATGCTCTTCCTGGTTCCCTTGTATTTGATGAGCTCGCCGGATTCCCGAAGCAGGAGCCGTAAGTCCTCCTCGTCCAGAAAGCCGCCGTCTACATCGATTCCCATCCATTTCAGGAAGAGCTCCAGGAGACGCTTGGGTGCCTTTTCCACATCCAGCATATCCTCCCG
>CAVKIR010000001.1:3952-12323 GCA_963656395.1 Prevotella sp. CAG:279 | reverse complement strand
TCCTCCCGGTGTTCCAGCTTCTCCTGAAAATCATTATGTAAACTGGAGAAAATGGAAAGATACCGGTGGAAGAAGCTGTTCTTCTCCCGGTATACTTCCGGAAATAAATTCATAAAGTTATCGCCGGGGACATGCACCTCCGGGTCGGAAAGCTTCGCTCCCTCCCCTAAGATCTCCACAGCCAGCCACAGATAGCGGCCCTGGATCTCATAGAGCAGCACATCCGGCTTATTGATGAAGCGAAGACAGGTCAGGCTGCTGAGATACTTCTTCTTATCCAGCAGGCTCACCTCCGGATCCATCAGATAATCTCTTCTTCCTTCCTCATTGCAGGCTGCCGCGTAGACGTAGCAGACACTGTTCTCCGGAAGTGTCAGGGAGAACTTCAGGCGTCCCCAGGGGCAGTCCTCGATGCCGCTGTCCAGAGGCGGCAGAACCATATAGTGGATGCCCTCCTCCTCGTCGCAGATGATGCTGCCGTCCTCCCGGCAAATCATCCCTTTATACATTGCTTTTTCAAGCTGTTCTTTTCTCAGTGAAAATACCATTCCGGCCATGGGTCACCCCTCCTTTATTTTCGGCTCTCCGGCAAGGGCAGAATATCCAGCTTCATATTGCCGGGATAGAGCAGACAGTTTTCCGCCGGTACGATATCCGTTCCATCCATGGTGGCATTGCTCATATTCTGCGGATTCACGCTCAGCTCATAGATATAGGATACGCAATCCAGGCTCTCGATCTCGTGGAAGAGCCGGTCAAAGCGCAGGGTCTGTCCGAATTCCTGCTTGCCCGTGATATAATCCAGGTTCCGGCGTACCACTTCCTCGATCTGCTCCCTGCAGCCCTCGTAATGGGGCTTTACATAGATGGTTCCGCTGGTAAAGACGGATAGATAGACCGGCTGTCTAACGCGGATCCGGGTACAGAGCAGTCTCCGGTTCTCCAGCCACCGCTCGATCTCCGTGCGGTACTTTTCGGAAAGCTTCGGATAAGCTTCTGTGTTGTCCGGCAGTACCACCGCCTGCACTTCATTTCTAGCATAATCCATCCAGGCCTTTACCTTCCGGATGCACAGACCCGGCGTTCTCCGGATCAGGCTCTCATAATCTGCAGGCTGCACTGCAGTCTCCGGTGTATTCAGATCATGAATAAAGCGCTTTCTCACATCCTCGAAGCTCTCCTGGAAGCAGCCGCCGGTACCTGGAGCCGGATTAAAGAAGCGGGCGTTTCCATTTTCTTCCAGATCCACCGGGAAGAATTCGTTGCCCGGCCGCACATTGCCCTCGGCGCCCAGGGTCACCGCCAGGGAACCCAGATAGAGTCTGGCGCCCACATAGGAGCCGGGATTCGTGATCTCGATCTTTCCCTCATTTTCATAGAGGACATAGCTCATCTCCCGCTCACCGGTTCTTCCGGGCTTCAGGAAATCATACTGCTTCGTGCCGTCCTCACTCTCCCGCTCCGCGATGACGGAGAAGGTAGAGGTCACCACATGGCCGCAGGGCAGGGCAAACTTCTGTCCGTCATAGCCCTGAATCTGACCCAGGTAGTATTTGCGCATCATCTCTTCGTTATAGATGACGACCTTGACGGCGTTCTTTACATGACCCGGCGCCTGTCCGAAGGCATCGCGGTCAAATACAAAGGCGTATTTGCCGGAGCCTAAGCGATCTCTCCGGTAATATCTGCCCTGTTCCTCTCCGCCCATGCTTTCCTGATATTCCACATAGGAGCTTCCCTTCTGCTCCTTCGCATAGACCTTCACATAGCCGGTCTCCAGCATGGCGCTGTTCAGCACCACCGAGGCCGCACTCTGGAAGGAATGGGTAATGATCTTGGTCTCCTTCTGATAGACCGGGAAGAGAAAGCCCGTCATATAGGTCAGCACCGGAATCAGGTCGTAGTCACTTTCCTTCAGGGTCGCTCTCCATACATAGCCGGAGATTCCGTCGGCCTGATAGATGGCTGCGCCTTCCTCGGGCTGCCGGAAGGTCAGGTAACCGCTCTGCACGAAGCCCCGGGTACCGTCCTGCACCTCCATCTCCACAAACCCCTTCTCAGTATAACATTCCCAGCAGATGGAAGCAAAGGAAAGCTCTCCCTCCTCTTCGAAGGGATTCCGATGACCGGCCTCGGTGGTTCTCACATAGAGGACACCGCTTTCGCCTGCCTTCAGAGGCTTATCCATGACCAGATACAGGGCTGCGCCCGCTTTGGGGCTGCGCCCGAAGACCTTCGCCTGCAGCGTCACGTCCCGATCCAGAATATAGCTGATATCCCGCAGTCCCTTCTCATCCTTCCGATAGAGGCCTGTGAGATGGCCGGCCGTGATATGACGTGGGAGCGTAGTCTCGAAGCTGATATCTCCCACCATAAATCTCTGATCCGCCGGAATATCCATGTCCTCCCGGATGCCGGTGGCTTCCAGATAGATCTCCGCACTTCTTCCCTTTCTGGCCTGATAGCCCAGAAGCTTCAGAAGCTTCGCCCGGACAGCCGGAGTGACCTCATCGATCTGACCCTGCTGGAGGATCTGAATCGCAGACAGGTTCTCCAGTGTCGTGATGCCGGGATCTGACGCGTTGTAGTTGGTCCATTCGTCGGAATATACCGGAATCTTACTCAGATTCTCCTCCATCAGCTCTTCATAGGTTTTTTCAGGAATACTCTTTGGATTCAGCATATCGTACTTCCTTCTCTGTATTTATTCGAAATGGATCTTATGGGTTCCGCTGGTTACGATGGTATAGGGATTGCCCTTCAGGGAATCCAGCTCCGTCTCATGGATACCGGACTCGTCCCGATAACGGCAGGTAATCATCATCTTCCGGATCAGGGCGCTGCCCTTCTCCATATTCAGTCTCAGCTCGATCTGGCTCTCTACCACATCGCGGCCGATCTCCCAGATATTATTTTTCACAGGATCCAGATAATCCTGCAGCATGTCGATGAGTCTCTGCTGTACCTCGAAGCTGTCGTCCTCATTGACCACCTTGATCCAGGCCTCCACGGACACCTCCACGAAGATGGGCTCCACTACCGTCAGATTCTTCGGGTCGATGGTCAGCTCGCAATGCTCCATCAGATGCTCCTTGAGTCTTCTTCTCAGGTTCACGAAGGAGAAGCGGCCGTCCTTATAATCCTCCATCAGGAGAACCACGGTCACAGCGCCCGGATCGAAGGATCCATCCTTCTTCTTGCCGGAGATGACCTTGACCTGGGAGATATTGTGGGAATAATCCAGGATCTCCCGCTCATAGTCCAGCGTGGAGATGAGCTTCTTTCTGGTATTCAGCATGGTGGTGCCCCGACGCAGAGCCTCCTCCATGGTCTCCATATCCATGCCGCCGTAGGCCTGAACCGGATTATGGATTTCTTCTACAAACTGGAGATTGCCCAGGCTGTCATCCACCCGGTTCTGCTTCAGATTCGCCCGCTTTCCGTCACAGCAGCGCACCACGGTCTTAAAGGCCACGCCCTGGGTATTCCGGGGAATCTTCACATTTACGCCGTCGCCGAAATAGATCCGGTTATTCATCCGGTCGATCACATAGTGGCGGTCTGCACCGGTGGAGCTGTCGAAATTGTCCACCTCCTGCCAGCGGATATAGAAGTCGCGGATCTCGCCCCGGATGTCATATTCCGCGTAGCTGTCTCCTGGCTCATCCAGAAGAATCCGCTTCATCTCAGCCGGTGTAAAGTCTCCGGTCTCGTTGACCCAGACATCGACCCGCAGGATATTCGTGGCTGTCAGAGGAAAGCTCATATTCGGCTCGTAGGCGTCGATATAATACTCTTCCTCGTCCATGGTCTCGACGTTATCTACCTCCACCGCATTCAGGGCGATCTCCTGAATCCGGGGCTGTCTTAAGGGATTCTTCTCCAGATAGGAATCCTCGTCGGTAATCTTGATCCAGTATGCCTCCTGCCCCTCTAGACGGCATTTTGCCATGTCATTGGGCGGCATAAAGAGGACGGTGCCCGTATGGTTCAGACCGTCGGTCCGATCCGTCAGCTTCAGCCGGGAGAAGCCATCCCTCGTGGAATAGTAGAAGACCGGCTTTCCTGTCATCTCCTGCTCGGTCTCTCCGATACGGAACATGAGTCCCACCGGGCCGTCCATGAACTTCTTGTCGAAGCCCAGATAGAGGGATGTATCGTTGTAGCTGCTTCGGAACAGGATGGGGCAGCTCTCATTCTCTGCCAGTCGGTTCGTGATATCCCATTTTCTGCTTCCCTGGAAGCTGATGAGGCGCTTCGGGCGCTCATACTGTCTTTCGTAGGTATAGGATACGGTGAGATTCGTGATCACCGGGCAATGGTGCATCGCAGGCTGGAAATAGCAGTTATCAGCCCTAAGAAGCTGCATGCGGATGCAGGCTCCCTCGTAGCCGCCGCTCTCGGTGATTCTCCAGTCGGTGGGGCAGACAAAGCTCAGACGGCAATGTCCGGCAGAATCGTCCCGGAACAGATTCGCAGCCGGTGTCTGCAGGGGCAGCTTCTTCCAGCCGGTACCGTTATAATACTCTACGGAAATCTCATCTGCATAGACCTCTGCCACGGCACCTACTACGTCACGGCGGGGCTTGCGCTTGATAATCTTCAGGTTATCGGCCTCTTTTACCTCCGGCGGCGCAGCCAGGATCTGCTCAAAATCCAGATCGAAGTCCAGAGTTACCAGAGCTCCCGGATTCTCGAAGTACCGGTGTCCGATATAGAGCTCCGAGAACAGCGACATGCGCTTGCCGAAGGGATAGAAATGCCCTGTCTCCAGCTCCGAGGCGCTGTCTACGACGTAATCTGCCGCCGTGGGGGCTCCCGATGCGGAGAATCGGATATCCGATACCGTGATATTCTTCTCGATCACGTGCTCGGGCTTCAGAAGCAGGGCAGAATATTCCTCCGTGCCCAGCCGCACCTTCTGACAGGCACCGGATTTGCGGAATACCAGATAGCGTCCCTGCTCCAGGCGCAGATCCGTGATGGGAACGAAGCCATCCTCGCCATAATAGGACAGGCTGTATTCGCCCTTCAGGATCCGCTCGGCCAGGTTGTCCGATCCCGGCAGATCCATCCAGATATCATTGTCAATCTCATCAAAGAGATGGGTATGGTACATCACCAGGCCGGTCTTTCCGTAGCCTTCTCCGGAGAAATCGAACAAGGAAAATTCTTCCATTTTTTCGGAATCTTCCTCTGTCCGGGCAAGGTCTGTGTCTGCCGGCAGAAGCTCGTCGCCCTCTGTATGCTCCTCTTCCTCGCTCTCCTCCCGGGGCAGAAGCTGATCCGGATCGATGAACTCGACAGGCGGGAACTGTCCCATCAGAGGAATTACCTTGCCGGTCAGGCCGGAGGCCATGAACATGCCGGTCAGGCGGGCTTCCGTGATATAGATGCCGTGAGCCGTCTCGAAGACGATGGCATCCTCCCCACCGCCCAGAAGCTTGGTTCCTCTGCGCAGGCGCTGACCCGGTATGGTATCCTGCACCATATTCATCAGGACGATGCTGTGAGCCGGATAGGCAGCCCGCGGTGAGATGCCCAGCATATTCACCAGCTCCACATAGTCGCGCTCCAGGGTGGTATTGTAGCGTCTGATATTCTCCTGCATCTGATCTGCGAAAAGCATGGCCAGAACGGTACCGATATCCGGATCCTTCTCGTCAAACTGCCACTCAGGCGTATAGGAACGGGCGAGGCTTTTGATTTCCTCCAGAAGCTTCTCTCTTTCCCGATTGTCTATGATATAATCATTCGACGATATTGTCTTCCACTGTTTCATACTCTGTTTCCTCTTCCTTTGCCTGTGCTCCAAGGTAGAATGGGAATACCATGTTCTCCGTTACATTTTCGCCTCTGACCATGTAGGTGATATTCACGAACAGGCAGCCCGGCTTGCTCTTATAATCCAGGCTCACTGTCACATTCTCCACCCGGGGTTCGTTCGTGGTGATATCATGCTGCAGCTCCCCTGCCATCAGGTTCAGCATCGTCGGGTCGGTCTCCTCGAACACATAGCTCGATGCCCGGCTGCCGAAGCCCGGGCGCATGAGCCGCTCGGTCTTCTGGGTCATCAGAATCAGATAAATGCTTTCCTTGACGCTTTGCTGATCCTCCGAGGTGACGAAGCGGCCGGTAGCCGGATTCACCTGCGGAGGGAATTTCATGCCTCTGCCTAAAAATGTATTGCTTCTCATAGCCTGCCTCCCTCATCAACCGATCTTCACCGGCGAACCGCCGATGCTGCTGATGCCGCTGCTGCTTACCTTGAAGGATGCGGATGCATCCAGGGCCACATTGCCGCCGTTCAGTCCCAGCTTCCCGTTCGTCGTCAGCTTCGCACTCTGGTCGGCCTCCACGTTCAGCTTGGTGCATTTGATCTGGACGGTTCCCGAATCCCCGTTCATGGTGACTTCGATGGAATCTCCCACGGCGATCGTCAGCTTATGCTCACATTTCATCTGGATATTGCCGTTCTCGGTCTGAATCTCCAGCTTATTCTTGCCGTCCTTGTCGCTGAGGATCATGCTGTTTCGCTCATTATCCAGCGTCAGATTATGCGACTTGTTGGCGGTATAGATCTTGATTTTATCCTGCTTTCCGTCCTGATCCGCCACATCTGCGAACTCGATGGTGTTGCCGTTCTTGGTGACGATCCGCTTGCACTGATTTTTCTCATGCACGGAGCCCGTCAGGAAGCGGTTGGTATCCTTCGGAATGCTGCCGATGATATAGGGCTTCTCGATATTGCCGTTCTCAAAGGCCACCAGCACCTGGTCGCCCACCTCCGGCAGGAAGTAGTATCCCCACTTGGATCCGCTGTATGGCATGGCCACCCGGGCCCATTTCAGTTCATTGGCTTTGGCATCCCTGACGGGAATGGCCACGCAGATTCGTCCGGGCATATCGGAAGAATAGTTGGTCTGCACCACGCCCAGGACGATGCCCGGCATCCGGTTGTCTCCGGTCTCTGACTTTGTCACCTGCTTCGCGGCGATCTCATCCATGATATCGTATAAACCCATACCTGCTTACTCCTTATCTCCTGCTGCTTTTCCTTCCAGCTTCACCAGATACTTGCCCTCCGGCGTCAGCCGGTGAATCACCCGGTTGATGTAGAAGGTATTGTCTACGCCCTCGCCCAGACCGGATAATTCGAAGAAATAGCCGGGCAGGTATTCGGGCATTCCCTGCATCTCGCACTCCAGGGATGCATACCGATAGGACATGTTCTCCATGATGGACTGTGCCCGGTAGGAAGCCTCCTCCTTGGAGGTCACCGAGGCATCGATATAGTACTTCTCATTTCCCTTGATCAGGCTTCTGGCCTTGCTGGGGAAGCTGTTCTGATTCTTCTCGGAGGCCTCCAGCACCTGCGCCTTCGCCGGGTCGGTGGAGCGCACCGTCACCTTGTTGACCAGGCCGGTGATATCGTAGGATACGTCGAAGCTGTACATACCCATCGTCGGCTTCACCACCAGACGGGTGTTCGTATCCGCCTTGGCCTTTCGGAAATAGACGCTTCCGCATTCGGTAAAAAATTCATAATTATAACGCTTGGCAGCCTTTACGATGAATTCATAATCGCTCTCCGCCACCATCTCGATGGTGCGATCCGTCTCCTCACTGCTTCCCGCAGAGGAGGCAGAGCCGGTCAGAGAACCAAGGGAAGCATCCTCCCCGTCTCCGAACATGGAGCTTAAGCCCGATCCGGCCTTATCCGGCGTATCCGTCACGTAGATCCCGCTGATGATGCCGGAGGACTGCATGCCGGTGTAGACGCTTTTCTCCAGAATCTCCTGGACAGCTCCGGAATAGCTGGCTGCTTTCAACTGCCGGGAATAGGTGCTGGACATCATGATGCCCTTTACGTCCATGGCGGTCACCCGGACACAGGGGATCTCCTCTGCGCCGTGGTGGTAATTCACCCGCATAATTGCGCCTATGAAAATGATTTTCGCGCTGGTTCCGTAGCCGATGGCGATCTCTACCTTGGATCCCAGCTTCGTATATTTTTTCAGAGCTGTGCTCATCTCGAAGCTTCCGGAGGACTTATCGAAGGTGTCGTAAATGGAAAATTCTGCCAGCGACGCCTCGTAGCCGCTGGTGAGATCCACGTAGACATCCGAGACCGGAAAGCCGTTCTTGGAGCCGCCGATGCCCTTGCCGTCGATACGGATCACCAGAAAGGGGTCATCCAGATCCTCATAGGTTTTCTTTAATTCTTCAAAATCATAGGTTGCCATATCTTTTCCTCAGTTAACTCAGATTCAGGATATTCGATACCATGCTGCTGGAGCTGGTCAGACGCTTGCTGCTTGCCAGGGTGTCCGCAGCCTTGAACAGATTATTGTAGGCATTCGACCAGGTC
>CAVKIR010000001.1:3220-3942 GCA_963656395.1 Prevotella sp. CAG:279 | reverse complement strand
ACCAGGTCTGTGCGGAGACGCCCGGCGTCACCTTGGTATCCTGACGGATCTCCAGATGTACCTTGGAGCGAATGGGGTTGCCGGCGCTGTTGAACATGGTATATTCCACATTCACGCCGCAGAGCTCACCCCAGAAGACACTCTTATTCCATATGACACAGAGCATTCTGGTATAGGTCTCGGCAATAGCTGCCACGAAGAGCTCCGAGATATCCTGCACGCTGTGACCCTTGGTCACGGATTTGGTCGTCGCATAATTATAAATGCTTTTCGCCGCCAGCTTGGTAAGGCCTGTGGCGGAATAGCTGCCTGCATCCAGGGTGGAGAAGGCATCCTGGTTATCCGTATCATCGAAGACGAGATCCATATTCAGGATCACCTCGTAGGGGATACAGTCCTTCTGGAAGGCGTTGCTTCCGTTCGCTGCCACCGCAGAACGGCTGATGGAGTTACCACCGCGGCTGGAGAAATGCAGGGTGCTGGGATTGTACTGTACATTGATCCGGGTATAATTGTCGACATTCTGGGTATTTCTTCCAACTAGGTCGGTATCCATGGAAGTGACTCCATTGGCCTGACTTTGCAGTCTCTGTCCCAGATTTACCAGGTTGCTCTGATAATAGCTTGAGATCTTGTTCGAATCACTCAGATCCGGAAGCTCTCCGTTCTCCGGCATCCGGTGCATGAGAATACAAGCCTTTCCTACGCTTCCGGTCACATTC
>CAVKIR010000001.1:0-3180 GCA_963656395.1 Prevotella sp. CAG:279 | reverse complement strand
CACATTCTTTTCCAGCATCGTAGCAAATGACATCTGCCTCTCCTCCTTCCCATTTCTTAATTTTTACATCTGCAGGTTAATCAGATTGTTCGCGATATTCGAGAGATTGGAGGTCTCGTCCTTCGCGTACTGCAGTAACGTATTCGTATATTTCTTCTTCCATTCCGCCGTATCGTTGGCTGCACTGGCCAGAAGTCGGATATTGACCTCCGCCCGGATGGGTTCGCCCGCCGGATTGAACATGGTATAGTTGCACTGTACATTGTTCATGCGGCCGGTATAGCGAAGGTTGCCCCAGCTGAATACGACCCGCCGGCTGTCCTGATTCCGAATCACGGCCAGGAAGCCTTCCACGACCTGACGCACGGAATAATTGTCCTGGGAATAGAGCTCATAGGCTGCCTTCGCGGGACTGGCGATGGCCTGAAGCTTGTCTACCATGAAGGCGTCGGTATTCTTCTCTGCATCGAAGATGACCTTGAATTCCACCGTGATGTTCGTCTCCACGGGACCGTAGACGATCTGGGAAGCAGACTTCTTCGCATTCTGGTTCTGATTCTCTCCGTTCTGATCGTTGTCGATATTTCTTGCCTCTTGCTCCTCGCTCTTATTCTCTTCTATGACATAATTATAGATGGGAGCCAGACCGCCTCCGTAAGCGGATATCCGCAAGGTAGACGGATTAAACTGAAAGGTCAGTGTCTTGGCTGTTCCCACGAAATCCTCATTCTGATTCTGCAGATTCAGTCCGGCCAGAAGATCCTCTGCTCCGTCCAGCACATTGCTGACCGCATTCAGAGAGCTGATGGCATTGCTCCACTTGGTCGTACGCTTTCCGGGAGCGACCTCTTCTACCACCCTGGGTTCTGTGCCCATGGGATAAAAGGAAAGCATCGCTTTTGTAAGACTCATCCTTTATCTGCCTCCTTAGATTCCTCTTCTTCGCCGCTCCGCATCCATCCGTTTCTCCAGCTTCGTAAATACCTGGTCGGACAGGCTGTTCAGCTGCTGGCGCACATTCTGGCTGACGATGCGCTCGATGTTCTGATCCTGCTGCACGCGCAGCTCATTGACCTTATTCGTCACCAGCTGGTCTACGTGGTTGGTCTCCTGCAGCTGCTCGACGGTGGTGCGGGTCTCGCTCTGGATATTCCGGCGGTTCCGGCTCTCCAGCTCCTCCAGGAACTCCTCACTGATGGCGGTCTCGTTCTGCTTGTGGAAGAGCTCCACCTCCTGACGCACTGCGTGACTCTGCGCCGGGGTAAAGGGTACCCGCTCGGTCTGATAACGCTCCGTCTCCTTCAGGATTTCCTGCACCTCTCTGGAGCTCTCCTCCCGAATCCGGGTATGCACAAGCTCCTGGGGCTCTGCAGCCTTCGCGCTTTCTCCGGACTCCTCCTGTGCCTGTATATCCCGCATCAGAAGGTTCATGGCCTGTCCCTCGGAGGTCGTCACATTCGGATGGCGCTCCGGATGCTCCTGATAGTCCTTCAGGGTCTCCAGGATCCGTACGGTATCCTCTCCCATGATCTCCTTTAAGCGTTCCCGCTCGATCCGCTCGGTCTCGGACTGGGTGGTCTTGCTCTCCAGATATTCCATCACGACCTCTTCCGGGTGCTCGATGGCACGGAGGGCATCCTTTCTGGCCTTCTCCCGGTTGATCCGGGGTGCCTCCGGCTTCTTTCCCTCCTGTGTCAGGGTTCGAAGCTGCTCTAAACGCTCCAGATTCCTCTGGTTGATGATCTCCAGTTCTTTTCGAAGCGCTTCCTCCCGCTTCTTCTCGGAAATCTTGTATACATGCTTATGCTCTGTATCCTGCTTTTCTGTGACCTCCCGGACTGTCTCTTCGATCCGCTCTGTCTCTTCCTCGACGGTCTCGTGGGTATCGTACTGCAGTTCGGTTCTGGTCTCGATGGGAAGCACCGGCTGATTCACGGTCACTTCCTCTGTATGCTCGAAAAGACTTTGCAGGGCCGCGATTTCCCGGCGCTCATAATTCTGCAAGGTCTTGTGATATTCTTCCTTATCTTCCTTCGTGATCCGAAGCTGATTGTGATAGCTCTCGAATCGCTGGAATGTATTTTGTGCATTCACATGGAGGGCATCGGTTAGCCAGGTCCAGTGGGATGCATGGGTCGTCAGATCGGTATAACGGGTATGATAGATCTGACTGATGGCATTCAGCAATACGGCCTGTACCAGATTGCTGACGGTCTGTTCGTAGTTCTCGGTGACGGCCTCGCCCTCACCGGCCTCATAGGTATTGATCCGGTTATAGACCAGATTCTGATCCCCGGAGAAGGTCTCGCTTCGAAGACGGTTCAGGGTCAGGTATTCGGCGCTGACGTTCTGCTCGCTGAGCTGCATCTCCTGACGCGTCAGACGTACCGGATTCTCATAGCGGGTGGAAATCAGGTTCCACACTTCCTGATAGATTTCTTCGGTATGGAGGCGGTTATTCACCTCCTCGGACAGCCAGTAATTCCGGCTTCCTTCCTCGGACTCCTCGGAAGCTTTCCCGGAGATAGCCTTTTCCTTCTCCTCTGCCCGGTATTCCCGAAGGGTCTTTAAGACCTGATTGTCGGAGTGGTAGAGCTTCAGAAGCTCCTTGGTGTTCTTCGTCTCCTCCTTCATCAGACGCACTTCATGAATGAATTCCTGTACGTCGGTGACACCGATTTTATTCAGGATATTCTCCACGAAGACCCGATCCTGGTAGGTCATCTGATAGGTATCGGATACCAGAATCCGGTTCAGCACATTATTGATGAGCTGCATGGTCACATTCTGGTTCTGAATATTTGTCTGCTGATTCACCAGCGGTGCCATGCCGGCATCCTCGGTATAGACCTCCGGGGGAGCCGAGATGAAATGCAGCATCTCGGAGGGAGACATCTGCTCCTCCAGCATCTGGTAATTCCCGGCGATCCGCTCTCCGAAGTCATCTCCCAGAGACGCCATGGAAGTCTTTGTCTTCAGTTGTATCGGTTCTCCCATGGTAAGCATCGGCCGGTTCCTCCATTTTTACATAATTTTACATTCTGTCCCTGAATCGGAAGGAATCTGACCAGGGCGTATCGATGCAGGCCATCTCGCGAAAGGCGATGGTGGTGGTCTCCACGAGAAGTCCGCTTCGTTCCGAGTTCAGTTCTCCGTATTCCTTCGCTGTGACGGTGCAGC